>DASUBU010000274.1:0-46937 GCA_035763125.1 Ktedonobacterales bacterium | reverse complement strand
CGCTCCCGCCGCCGCTCGGCCTCGAGATTCAGCGCCCGCGCCTTGAGCAGATCATTCAGCGAGAGCATGCCTACTAACTGGCGCGTATCTCCACGGTCAACCACCGGGAAGCGCGTCAGACCCGTCTCGGCCATCCGGAAGACCGCCACCCGCAGCGGCTCGTCGGGGTACACCACCACCGGGGAGGGCTGCACCAGGCTCGCCAGTGTGCGCTGCTTGCCATTGTGCTCGTGAGTGTGCGCGAGCAGGTCGAGCAGATTGGTGCGCGTGACGACGCCGGTCAGGCGATTCTGGTCGTCCACCACGGGGAAGAGCATCTGGCCGCGCGCGCTATCCTTGCCTCCGTGGATGCGCTTGTCGAGATCGCCCAGTGTCATGTCGGCTTGCAGCGCGATCACGTTGGTGCGCATCACCTCGCGGACGAAGAGGATCTCCAGCGGGTCGGTGGCGTACTCGCGGCTGAGGTGATAGCCACGGCGGGCGACCTTCTCGGTGAGGATCGAGCGGCGCAGCGCGAGCACAGTGAAGCCATGAGCCACCACCACCGCGATCAGCAGCGGCAGCAGCACGTTCACATCATGGGTCAGCTCGAGCACGAAGATGATGCCGGTGAAGGGCGAGCGCATGGTGCCGCCCAGGATCGCGCCCATACTGATCAACGGCCAGAAGCCGATCCCTTCGTTGGGCAGCACCAACGCCTCGAGTCCGCCCAACGCGCCGCCCATCATCAGCAGCGGCGCCAGCACGCCGCCAGAGGTGCCCGAGCCGAGCGAGACGGCCCAGATGACGGACTTGACCAGCAGGATGCCGAGCAGCACTGACCCCAGCACGTTGGTGGTGAGCAGCGCACCGATCGTGTCGTAGCCAACGCCGAGCGCCTGCGGGAAGATCAGGCCGCCCAGGCCAATCACCAGACCGCCGAGCGCCGGCCACCACATCCAGTGGATCGGTAGCTTGCGGAAGGCATCCTCCGCGCCGTAGACGCCGAGTGTCAGCAGCGCGGAGAGGACGCCAGCGAGCAGCCCGACCACGATGCACGCGCCCAGGCCGAGCGGACCGATGTACGACGGATGCGGCGGTGTGGGGAAGAGCGCACCGGGCGCGATGATGTAGCGCCGCACGATGGCCGCCGTCGCGCTGGCCAGCGCGACGGGAATCAGGCTGCGCGGCTTCCACTCGAAGAGCAGCAGCTCAACCGCAAGCAGCACCGCGGCGATCGGCGAGTTGAAGGTGGCCGACATGCCGGCCGCGGCCCCTGCTACCAGCAGTGTCTTGCGCTCAGCTGAGGTCAGGCGCAGGTATTGAGCGAAAAGCGAGCCAATCGCCCCGCCGGTCATGATGATCGGCCCTTCGGCGCCGAACGGGCCGCCTGAGCCAATCGAGATCGCCGAAGAGAGCGGCTTGAGCACCGCCACGCGCGGCTCGACCTTGCTGCCGTTGATGAGGATCGCCTCGATGGCTTCGGGGATGCCGTGGCCACGGATGCGCTCGGAGCCATAGCGCGCCATCAGGCCGATGATGATGCCGCCGACGACCGGCACCAGCACCTCGATGATACCGAGCTGGTTACCAGCTGGTGATACCAAGGTAGTATCCCAGCGTTGATAGAAGAAGAGGTTGGTAAACAGACCGATGAGCCGCAGGAGTGCCAGCGCGACAAATGCGCCGATGACGCCGATGACGATGGCGAGCAGTGAGAGGGGAAGCACTCGCCATGAGGTGGTGAAGTCGCCCAGCTCATCGCGGCTATCCTTGCCGGCCTTCCTGCTGTCCATTCGGTTGGCGAGCGCCTGTTGATAGCGATGCCAGAACGCGACAAATCGATCACGCATGCAAATACACTCCGAGCCGATGATGGCCATAAGCAAGACACGAGCGCTGCAGACGCGCGGCGTCTGCGGCGCTCTCATCGTAATAGGATACACCGCTCGTGGTGCATTCGTCCACTGGAGGTCCGCGGAGCCAGCGTCGTTTCCGCTCGAAGGTGGATTGCCGATAGTACCGAAATCGGTGTCCGGACGCTAGGGGGGCGCTATAATGGCAGGGCATTCGTGCCGGGGCGCTGATGCCCTGGCATTGGCCACGGCGTGCGACGGCTGAAGGAGCGCACACGACGCGGAAGGGGCAGGATCATGCAGGCATGGCGGCTGGGCTCGTACGAGATCGTGCGACCGCTCGGCGAAGGCGGCATGGCCCAGGTCTATCTCGCGCGGGACGTGCGATTGGGCCGCGAGGTCGCGATCAAGGTGCTTGACACGACGCTCGCGGTCCGTCCGGGATTCAAGGAGCGATTCCTGCGCGAGGCGCAGGTGGCGGCCGCGCTGGACCATCCCAACATCGTGCCACTCTATGACTTCGGTGAGACCGAGGGCCATCTCTATCTAGTGATGCCCTATGTCAGCGGTGGCAGCCTGCAAGATCTGCTGCGCAAGGTACCGCTGCCAGCGGGCGACGTGGTGACCTATATCGCGCAGATGGCCGACGCGCTGGCCTACGCGCATGAGCGCGGCGTGGTGCATCGCGACGTCAAGCCCGCCAACATGCTGCTGCACGCCGACGGCCGGCTGATGCTCTCTGACTTCGGCCTCGCCAAGATATTGACCCCTGAGAGTCGCGCGCGCGGCCCACGCCACCATCCCGACGCCGGCACCCCGGAGTACATGGCACCTGAACAGATCGAAGGGAAGAGCGACGAGCGCTCGGATATCTATGGCCTCGGCGTCGTGCTGTATCTGCTGCTGACCGGCCATCTGCCCTTTACGGGGGCGACCTCCAGCGCCGTGATGGGCGGCCACCTCTACCGTTTGCCCGACGAGCCGCGCCGCCTCAACCCGGCCATTACCCCCGCCATGCAAACGGTAGTGCTCCAGGCGCTGGCCAAACATCCCGACGACCGCTATCAGACGGCGAATGATCTCGCCGCGGCCCTGCTCAGCGCGCTGGTTGCCGGCGACGCCGAGCCACTGCCCTTCATCCTCAACACCCCCACGCCGACCTCGATGCCCTCCGGCCATGGCACCGCCCCGCCGCGCATCTCGCCGCCGTCGCTAGGCCCTGTGCGCACACCGCCAGCCGGCGCATACCCTGCCCCGCGCAGCCTGGATGTGCCGGCCGCGCCGCATCCGCCGCTCGCGGGCGCCGAGATCTTGCCACGCCTGGACCAACCCACCTTCACGCCGCCGCGGCCACCCTCAGAATCATCGGCCAGCAGCCAGCACTCAGAGGTGTTGCCACTGCCTGTCATTCCAATCAATCCCACGGCCCCGACCGTCCCAGCAGTGCCCGCCACGCCGCCCAGCCGCCAGTCGGCCGCGGCGCCGCTCTCGCCCCTCTTCCCGCCCGCGGGACCGCTGGGTATGCCTGGTTTGGACGGGCTGGGTGACGATACCCTGATGCAGCAGGGCTACGGCGCTCGCGCGCCCTTTGTAACCGCTTCGTCGCCCTCGCTTCCGCAGCAGTATGGGGCAGGCCGCCCAGCTCCGGTGCCTGTCGTTCCGATGATGCCACCTGCACGCGCGCCTATGGCCGCGCCTGTGTCGCGCGGGCCGGTACGCCGCATGACCTCTGTGCCGCTGCCGGGTGGATCCAACTCGCTGGCGTCACCGCCGTCGCTGCCGCTGCACGCGCCCGTCGCGGCGCCGTACCCCGTGCCGCAGGCCGCTGTTCCGGTCATGCCGACGCCTTCGCACATCCCGACCGCGGCTCCGCGTCGCCGCACCGGCGCCGTGCTGCTGTGGATCGTGGTGGTGGTCGTGCTTGCCGCGCTGATCGCCGGACTGGTGATGCACCTCGCGCAGATTCGCCCAACCAGCGCGGGCTCCAGCGCCGCGCTGGCCTGCATCAGCGGCTGGGTGCGTTGGCCGCTGGGCTGAGCATGCGCCTCACGTCGCGGCGCTGGGCCGTTGCGGCCGCGCACATCAGCGGGCGATTCAGATGCTGGACTTGTCCGGCCAGCCAGTAAGCTCGTGGGCCAGGTCCAGCAGAGAGTCAATGTCGAACGGCTTGCTCATCAAGTGGCCGCCGAGCGCCTCGAGCGCCTTGATCTCGGCTGAGATCGTCGAGGGCAGCATGCCGGTCAGCAAGATGGCCTCCGGCGCCTCCGGCACCTGCAAGCGAGCGTCGCGCACCAGATCGAGGCCGCCGTGCGTCGAGCTGCCCAGCCGCAGATCGCTGATCAGCAGCTGTGGTTGCTGTCTCTGGATGGCGGCGCGCGCGCGGTCGAGATTGGCGCAGATCGTCACGCGGAAGCCAGCCTCGGTGAACAGCATTTCGAGCACGTCACGGATGCCGTCGTCGTCCTCGGCGATCACGACGTGAGGCGGGAGGAGCCTTGTGGACCTGGTGAGTTGTAGTTCCATAGGGCAGGGTAGAGTCTGTACGATTGCTCTCCCGTCCCTCCGCGAGCTTCCCTTCGCCGCTGGCCGGGGGAGCGAGTCCTGACAGTACACCACATTATGCTAGCACAATACTGGCCGAATGTGCGGCTGAGTGATGGAATTGTGACGGGGAAGATCGCGCAGATATTGCGGCCGTATCACCGCGCGGTGTCCGGTTCCGGCCCGTTCTCTGCCCCCGCCTTTGGCTCGTGCTCCTGCTCGTCGCTCCACAGCATGGGAGCACGGCCATGAGCACCACGTTGTGCGCCCGCTCTGACGGGGCGCCGTCGGCCTGTCTCTCCGGCTCCTCTATGAGGCCGGCCTCATATTCCTGGCGTTGTAGGTCGCGCAGCGCCTTGAGGCGCCATGCGAGCCGCTCGCGGCCCATCTCGTTGATCGAGAGCATCCCCAGCTTTTGGCCGTGAATCAGCTTCGTCTCGCTGATCGCCATGGCGATGAACCCGCTGGGAGTACTTCTTGCTGGTGTCTTGGGCGACAGCTTCGGCACACGGGAGGGACTCTGGATCGGCGGCGTCATCATCGTGGTGCTGAGCCTGCTCGCGCTCGCCCTGCCGTCGGTGCGGTCACTCAACACGCGCGACGAGCAGCGCGCCATGGCGGCGCCGGCGACGGCAGGCAGCGCACCTCTGCCGACGAGCGCCCAGGAGTAGCCGGAACACGCCGTTGTTGTCGCACGGCGGCACATACGTCTCACTGCGGGCATGCACGGCTGAGTGCGGCTGGCCCACGTTCTGCGGCCTCACTCTCTGTTGTCCGCCGCCGCTAGTGCAGTGGCAGGCAAAGGAAACGGGAACGCACGAAAGAGGAGGGTAGGCTATGGCGAACGCAGCGATCTTCATTGGCTATGGCCCTACGGTGTCGGGTCATGCGAAACAGGCACTCCAGGTGTTCGGCGAGGCTATCCAGTATTATGGCCGCCTGCAGCAACAGGGACAGATCGAGAGCTTCGAGCCGGTGTTTCTCGAACCGCACGGCGGCGACCTGGCGGGCTTCATTCTCCTGCGCGGAGAGCGCGACAAGTTGAACAGCGTGCGCTTCAGCGAGGAGTTCTTGCACCTGACGAGCCGGGCGACCGTAGTGGTCGAGAATCTCGGCATCGTGAGCGCGTTCCTGGGGGAGGAGCAGAACCGCCTGTTCGCGGATTTCCTGCGCCAGGCATCGGAGCTGGAGTAAGTAGGTGGCGATTCGGCCAGGTCAGGCACCCGGCCGCTATCCGACCTCTGCGGCGCGGCTGCCTTCGGGCAGCCGCGCCTGCTCGTCTACGTGGCGTGCATGGCTCGCGTCGCTTAGGGCGGCGAAAGTGAGCATGCGGGTCCTCAGCGCGCGCCTTCCCACTCGGCGGCGAATTCGTCGAGGAAGGCCAGCATGTAGGCGTGTCGGCGCTCGGCCAACCGGCGGCCGTAAGCGGTATTCATGCGATCCTTGAGCAGCAGCAGCTTTTCATGGAAGTGGTTGATGGTCGAGCTGCCGCTGGCGCGATAGTCGGCCTTGCCGGTGTACTGCTTGGGCGCCTCGTCGGGATCCCACAGCGCGCGTCCGCGCGAGCCGCCATAGGCGAAGGCGCGCGCGATACCCAGCGCGCCGATCGCGTCGAGCCGGTCGGCGTCTTGCACTACGCGGCCCTCCAGCGTGCGCATCGGCGGGCGGTTGCCGCCGCCGAACGACATCGTGGCGATGATCTCCATCGCGTGCTCGGTGGTCTCCGCGTCCACCGCCTGTGCCGCGAGCCATTCGCGCACCGTGCGCAGCCCGGCCTCCTCGCTGCCGGCGATCTTATCGTCGGCCACGTCGTGCAGCAGCGCGGCCAGCTCGCAGACGAAGCCGTCGGCGCCCTCCTGGCCTGCGATGGTGCGGGCGAGGTTGCGCACACGCGCGATATGCCACCAATCGTGGCCGCTGCTGTCGCCGGCGAGTTGCCGCTTGACGAAGGCCTCAGCCTCGGCGAGCACGGACGCGTGATCCATGGGGTCTCCTCAGTGTAGGTCAGCATTGATGTGCGCCGCGAACCCCACTCCCGGCGCGGTGCCGCGCCACCCCCTCTCCTCGCGGGGGAGAGGGCAGGGGGTGAGGTCAAGCGTGACGTGTCATTCAGTCAGCGCGCTTTCCAGCACGACGCATGGCTCGCCATCGGGCAGCGTCTCGCGCCGTGTCGTCGCGAAGCCACGGACGGCGAAGAAATCGAGCAGATCGTTGTCGCGCTCGCGCTCGCAGAGATAGGCATGGGTGGCGCCTAGCTCCGCCATGTCCGCGCGCAGCCGCTCGTAGAGCGCCGCGCCAAGGCCGTCGCGCAGCAGCGGCGGCGGCAGCACCAGAACGACGCGGAAGAGCCCTGGCTCGGGCGCCGCTTCGACGCCCGCGTAGGCCAGCAGCAGCCCAGTCGAGGGATCCTCGGCGACATGGTGCCGGCGGGGATAGCCGCTCTCGTCGAAGCGGCGGCGTTGCTCCAGCCAGCGCGCGTTCTCGGCGCCGCTCTCGGGCGCGGCGGCCGCGACCAGCGCGAGGATCGCCGGCCAGTCTGCATCGGTTGGCTGGCGCAGGGTTGGGTCCATGGCGGATCCCCTTTCCCGCAGGCGTCGCCCGCGCCCGCCTCGGCCTCACGCAGACTCTGGCGTATATGACGTGCGATTGCGCTGCTTGTCGGCGTGACGCTCCAGCCCCAACGCGATCAGCCGATCCAGAAGCTCGGGATACGGCACGCCTGATGCCTCCCACAGCTTGGGATACATGCTGATCTGCGTGAAGCCGGGCATCGTATTGACCTCGTTGAGGTAGACCTGGCCGGAGTCTTTGTCCAGGAAGCAATCCACGCGCGCCAGGCCTGAGAGGTCCAGCGCCAGGAAGGCCGCTACCGCTGTCCGCCGGATCGCTTCGGCCGTCTCGGTAGGAATTTCGGCCGGGATGTAGAGCCGCGAGGCGTTGTCTACGTACTTGGCGCGGTAGTCGTAGAACTCGTTGCTGGGAACTACCTCGCCGACAACGCTGGCGATCGGCTCGTCGTTGCCCAGCACGCCACATTCCAGCTCGCGGCAGTTGATCCCCGGCTCGACCAGCGCCTTGCGGTCGTATTCCAGCGCGGTTCGCAGGCAGGCGCGCAGTTCGTCGCGGTCGTGGGCCTTGCCGACGCCGACGCTGGAGCCCAGGTTTGCTGGCTTGATAAAGACGGGGTAGGGGAAGCGTGCCTCGATGCGGTCGGCGAGCGGCTCGGGATCTCGCTCGGCCTCGACGCGCCGCGCCACCAGCCAGTCCACCACCGGCAGCCCCGCCGCCTTGAAGACCAGCTTAGCCTTCTCTTTGTCCATCCCCAGCGCCGAGCCGAGTACCCCGCAACCAGCATAGGCCACGCCCGCCATCTCTAGCAGCCCTTGCAGCGTGCCGTCCTCGCCATAGGTGCCGTGCAGCACAGGGATCACCACATCGAGCGGACGGACGGATGCGTTCCCAGACGTGGGTGCGTCGGTGGGGACGAGGCCGTTGCGCGTAGGGTCGCCGGTCATCGTGACGGCGGTGACAGCTTCGGTGGATGAGGCGGCGGAGTCTTGCATCGCCGCGCCCGCCAGCATGCGGCGCGGATCGGCGCCCGCCAGCCAGCGGCCCTCCGGCGCGATACCGATGGGGACGACCTCGTATTTGTCCTTGTCGAGCGCCTCCAGCACCGAGGCGGCCGAGGCGACCGACACCTCGTGCTCGCCGGAGCGGCCACCGAAGATGACGCCCACGCGCAGCTTCTGGCTCAAGCGAGTACTCCTCCCTGGACGAACTTTTCGGCCTGTCGGCTGCGCATCGCGGCTAGCTCGGCTGCGGTCGGATTTCCCGGCTCCAGCGCCAGCTCCAGCGCCTCCGCAAAGCCGTGGCGCAGCGCCTCGGCCGCCTCGGTGAACGCGACCGTCCGGCCCAGCGCGTCGCCCAACGTCGCCGCGCGCGCGCGCAGGTGCGTCCGCAGTGCCTCGCGCTCGTCACGTGACGCGAAGGCGAGGTAGTCCACGACGCGCGCGATGTCGCCGTGCAGCGGCAGCGAGCCGTGCTGGAGCACGCGCCCCGCTGGGCGGGTCTGTGCGCTGCCGATCAGCTTCGTCGCGCCGGCGGTGATCTCGTAGGCCGAGGGAACCTCGAAGCAGGCGGCACTGGCGTTGTGCGTGCCGCCCACCACGACCGGAGTCATCTCAGCCGGCACGCCCAGCAGCCGCAGCCCCGCCAGCAGTCCCGCGCTCAGGCTGCGGTAGGCGTCGAGAATGG
Organism: Ktedonobacterales bacterium; assembly: GCA_035763125.1. Taxonomy (GTDB): domain Bacteria; phylum Chloroflexota; class Ktedonobacteria; order Ktedonobacterales; family JADMIN01; genus SMAG-U1939. The sequence goes on along the minus strand of DASUBU010000274.1, from coordinate 38,307 downwards.
CACCGGCCGCGCGGGGATCATCGGGCGTGGTGGCGACACTGTACGTCAGCTCGTCGGTGTGCAGAATGGCGAAGCCGCCGGTGGCGCGGCGCACCACGTCCACGCCGTCGCGCGCGCAGGCGTCTAGGTCTATTCCGGAGAGCGGCTGCCGGCGGCCTAGCGAGAGGCCTGGCGGCGCCCATTGGTAGAAGCGCAGCGTCGGTGGGACGGCGCCCTCGGCCACGGCATCCATGATCGCCTCGTCGAGCGCCATGTTCTCGGCCGCTGTGCGTGGCTCATGCTCGATCAGCAGCCGCCACGTCGCGCGCGGGTATCGTCCGCTCTCCACTCCCATGCCATCGTCCTCGCTCAACGTCCCCAGTGGGTCTCTGCCGTGACAGTCCAGCACGGAACATGGGCTGTCTGTGCCGGCTGGAGGAACGAGACCTGCCTCGCCTGCTCTGGCGGGTAGGGGCAACCGCCCCCGCCGTGCAGGAGGTAGTATCGCACGTACGCGGGCACTTGAGAAGCGGCGCGCGAGCGCGCATGGTATGGATATTGCGCCCCACTTCCTGCGTTCGGAAGGATACGCATACCCAGGCGCAGGGATGCGCCGCCATCATAGAGGATACCGTATGGCAGACGAGAATACCGGTACCAGCCACCACGCGAGCGAGCCCGAGGAGACAGGAGCCGACGGGATGCTGGGCGCCGCTGGTAGCGAGCCGTGGCCTGGTCTGCCTGAGCATACCAGTCCCGTCGGTGTGCCGACGGAGTCGCCGTCTCCGGGCCCTGGCGTGCCGGAGACGGCGACTGGCAGTCCTTCGACAGCCAAGGGGACCGATGTGCTCGGCACGCCGGGCAACGTCGGCCGCAGCCGCACCAGTGACGTCGAACCGGGGACGCCGGGAGTGCCGGGCACCCCAACACCGGGCCCGACCGGCTACGAGCCGAACACGCTTGACACCGGCGTGATTGCTGAGGGAGAGGGCGCGGACCCCGAATCCTTGGACAACGCGCAGCGCGTGCTGCACGGCGAGGGTGGCCCGGGCGCGGAGGGCGTGCGCAGCAAGGAGGGCGGTTTGACCGGCGGCAGCCCGCAGCCAGGCGTGGGAGGCGGCGGGCATCTCGTCGGCGGGACGGGGCCTGGCGGCGCGACCGACGACCGCTTTGGCACGCAGGTGGAGCACGGCGGCCACGTCTATCCACCGCGACCTCCCGCCGATCTGGGTACGCTGGAGTTGGTCGAAGGCTCCTCTGCGCAGGGCGCAGGCACGCCGCCCGGCGTGAAATCCGGCGATGCCGAGGCACGCGAGCTCTTGGAGAACGCGCAGAACGCCGCTGGCACGCGCACTGGCGCTCGGCCGACGGCCGGCGTCGAGACTGAGGACGGTCAAGCGTTCGGCCAGATGGATGTGCCTGGCGGCAGCGGATCGGATCGCCCCGAGCCGCAGAACTTCAACCTACCGGGGACGGACGACCCGTATTCCGGTCAGCCGTAGTGGTTCTCGCGCTCCGCCTGACGATGGGACGACGGCGCTGATGCCTGGACTCTCCGCGGGCGTTCGCACCAGTGGACAGTCGAGTTGGTACGCTTTCTGCTGCGTTACGGATGCTCGACGACGAGCACAGTGGCGACCACGGATGGCCACGCCATGCGCGAGGTGGCGTCGCGGTGCCCAAGGATTGGGCACATCCCCGCCTAGGCGCTTCATTGCGCCACACTCAACCGGCTCCATCACGATCAGTCGTAGCTGAGCGGGCCAGCCTCCTGCTATGGGGCGCCGGTGGCGAAGGCGCGGATTGCGGCGCCGACAATCGCCGCGGCGGCAATCGTCATGATGATGATGTCGCGGCGCTGCTGCTTCTGATCGCTGTACACATACGCGACGGGGATGGCCGCCAGCACGATCAGGCCATAGACGTAGTGCAGCCCTACCCCGGCGCGCGCGCCTTGCAGATAGAGGATGCCGCCGAGCGCGCCTTGCACCACGCCGGCAATCGCCGTTACCCACAGCAACCCGCGGAAGACCCGCTGCACGCTCACATAACCGCCCAGGGGAGCGAGCGTCTCGCCGGCCGCGCTGCCCTTCGCCCGGCGCGACATCCAGATCAGCACCAGGCCCGCTAGCAGCGTCACCGCGCCCAGCGCCAGCACCACGTAGAAGATGAATCCGTGCAGTGAGAGTATCACGAGGGTCCTCGCCGTTCCGCCAGTGTGCCCTATGCGGCAGGCCATCCGCCACGAATCAAGCCAAAGGCCACATGCCGCGCCACCGCACGTTCCGGCCTCCGCCCCGGACTATAGCCGCCGCCGCGCGGCGAGCGCAACCCTCGGCGTGGGCGCTCATCGGCATCGGCTCTCCGGCCAATCGGCTCTGCGGGCCATCAAAAGACGTAGCCGCCATCGCCGGCGTTGAACGCCGTGCTGGGGTTGACCGGGATCGCCGTGATCGCCGCCCACATCTGCGCCTGCGCCACGGTCGTCGTGCCGCCGTCCTTGAGCGAGCCGCAGCCGGTGCTGGCGCCGCAGCTATCGGTATAGACGTAGGTGCCGTTGACGTCGTCGTAGCCGACGATGGTAACGAAGTGGGTGATTGGCTGGCCCTTCGGCGACCAATTCGGCAGCAGGCGCGCGTTGACCTCGGCGATCACCGGCACATGCGCGCTGGCGATGTCGTCCACCACCGCATGATGGAACTGCGCAGCACTGGACTGGTTCCACCAGACGACCGTGTAGAAGTAGTCGTGCCAGTGGGCAGCATCGTGGCGCGAGGCTTCCCAGTTCAGGCCGTCGCGCATGCCATAGAGCGTGACGCCACGGCTGGGATTGTGCTGGTCCATCATTCCCGCCTGCGGCCAGCCGGGCATCTGGGTCCGCCAGGCGAGGTAGGCGATGTACGCGCGATTGTGCTTGGCGTCCCAGGTGGAGGTGATCCCGTCGGAGGGGTCGGTGTAGGCTCCGGCGGGTGCCTGCTGCGGTGTCAGTCCCCAGAAGTAGAGTGCGTTGGTGGCCGCGCCAGGCCCACAGAGCTTGGACATGTTGGGGTCCTGGTAGGCATGTCCGGCCGCATCCTTGCCCACCTTTGCCGGCTCCAGCGTCTGCTCGACCACGCTCGTATCGAGCAGGAAGGCGCTGGGATACACCGTGCAGGGCGAAGGACAGCTTGGCGGGATATCGCCGGAGAAGCGCGGCCGCGACACCTGAAAGGCCAGCTTGCGCGCACGCCACTCGGGGCTCTGCACGAAGGCCGGCGCGATCAGCGCGGGTCCGCCACCTCCACGTGCCTGGGCGAAGACGCCTTCCAGCGCGAAGTAGCCGAGCAGCGGGGTGGCGAGATAGAGCAGCGCGCAGATGTAGAGCATCGCCCGCAAGCCGCGTCCGTACCACCGCCCCTGGCGCATGTTGCGCATCCTCGCTCGTCAGATTGCCAGCTTGTTCGGCCGACTGGAATCAAGCACGCGATTAGTCTACGCGTACCGGGCAAGCACGTCAACTCGCCAGGACGCGCGATATATGCGGTACATCGGCTATAATGGCGGGGAGTGCGCCTGCCGCGACGGGCGGGCATGACAGGCGAGTGCGAGATGACATGTGCCCGCGAATCGGGCCGGGAGGAGCGCGGGCATGGCGGCCACTGGAGCGGGTGCGGGCGAGCGCGGCCATCTGCTGATCGGCCAATCCGGCGGCACGACCGCCGTGATCAACGCGAGCCTGGTGGGCGCAGTGCGCGAGGCCGTCGGCACCGACGCTATCGAGGGCATCTACGGCGCGCGCCACGGCATCGAGGGCGTGCTGAAGCGCGAGATTGTGGATCTGCGCCGGGAGCCTGACGACCTGTGGGATCGGTTACTCCATACACCCGCGGCGGCGCTTGGCTCCTGCCGCTATAAGCTGCGCGAGGGCGACGCGGAGCGCGCCGTCGCGATTCTGCGCGAGCTAGGCATACGCTACGTCGCCTACATCGGCGGCAACGACTCTGCCGATACTGCCCACCAGCTTGCGCGGGCCGCGCGTGCGCTGGACTATCCGCTCGGCGTGATCTGCGTGCCCAAGACGATTGACAACGACCTGCCCGAAACCGACCACTGCCCTGGCTACGGCAGCGCCGGGCGCTTCCTGGCGCTGGCCGTGCGCGACTCCGCGCTCTGCACCAGCACAATGCCCAACCACTTTCCGGTCAAGCTGATCGAGGTGATGGGGCGCGACGCCGGCTGGCTGGCAGCCACCACGGCGCTCGGCCAGGAGCGCCCCGACGACCCGCCGCACCTGATCTACTTCCCCGAGCGCCCGCTCAACCCCGAGCGATTCCTGGCCGACGTACACGAGACCTACGCGCACCACGGCTATGTCGTCGCGGTGATCGCCGAGACGGTACGCGACGCCTCAGGCACGCCGTTGGGCGCGCTCGGCCACCAGGGCACCGACGCCTTCGGACATCCCTTGCTGAGCGGCGCGGCGCAGTATCTCGTCAGCCTGGTCTCGGGCGAGCTGGGGCTGCGCGCGCGCTTTGACAAGCCCGGCGACCTGCAGCGCATGTCCTCCGTCTGCGTCTCGCCAACGGATCTGCACGAGGCGGAGCTGGTCGGCCGTGCGGCGGTGCGGGCGCTGGCGAGCGGCGAGAGCGATCAAATGGTGACGCTGATTCGCGAGCCAGGGCCGGTCTACGCCTGCACGACGGGTCTGGCCCCGCTGGAGCGCATCGCCAACATCCACCGGCCCTTCCCGGCTGAGTTCATCTCGCCAGAGGGCACCGGCGTCACCCCCGCCTTCCGCGACTACGCCCTGCCGCTGATCGGCGGCGCGCTGCCGCCTATCGGCCGCCTCGAGGGGTATGCCGTTTGAGGGCGGCGGTTTGGGGGTGGCGTCGCGGCCTGAAGCACAGGACGAATGTCATGCTGGATGCGGCAGCAGGCCGTAGCTACCGAGCGATGGGCGAAGTAAGGTCCCTCAGATCCTCTCTGTGAGGCTCCGTTGGCCTCTGTGGTGAAATCTCTGTCTTGCCTTCCTGCACATGGCTCTCGAGAAGCGGTATAACCTGCGAAGCAGGGGCAGACGACGAGAGGAGCGAGAGCCTATGGCGGCGTTGGAGCGCGCGGTGGTGGTGGTGCTGGACGGCGTGGGCGCCGGGCAGGCGCCGGATGCGGCGGCTTTCGGCGACGCGGGCGCCAACTGCCTGACGAATTCGGCGCGCGCGGTGGGTGGGATGCCGCTGCCGACCATGGGCAGCATGGGCATCGGCAACCTCACGCCAATCGAGGGCACGCCGCCCACGGCCCATGCCATCGGCGCCTTCGGCCGGCTGGACGAGGTCTCACCCGCCAAGGACAGCACGACCGGGCACTGGGAGCTGATGGGCGTGACGCTCGACCGCGCAATGCCCACCTATCCGCACGGCTTCCCGCCGGAGCTGGTGGCGCGCTTCGAGGCCGCCATCGGTCGCGGCACGCTCGGCAACAAACCCGCCTCCGGCACCGAGATCATCAAGGAGCTGGGCGAAGAGCACATGCGGACTGGCAAGCCGATCCTCTACACCTCCGCCGACAGCGTCTTTCAGCTCGCCGCCCACGAAGACGTCATTCCGCTCGACCAGCTCTACCACATGTGCGAGATCGCGCGCGGTCTGCTGACCGGCGAGCACGCCGTCGGGCGTGTCATCGCGCGTCCCTTCGTCGGCACGCCTGGCAACTTCACGCGCACGCCCCGCCGTCGCGACTTCTCGCTGGAGCCGCCCGCGCTGACACTGCTCGACAAGCTCAAAGCTGCTGGCTACGACGTGATCGGCGTCGGCAAGATCGAAGATTTGTTCGTCATGCACGGCCTGACAAGATCCAGCCATCCCGGCACCAACGAGGCCGGCATGGCGGCCGCCACTGCCGAGCTGGCACGGCCCTTCCGCGGCCTGCTCTTCGTCAATCTGGTAGATATGGATCAGGTCTACGGCCACCGCCGCAATCCCGAGGGCTATGCCCGCGCGCTGGAGCAGGTGGACGCCTGGCTGCCAAGCGTGCTGGGGGCGCTCGGTCCGCGCGACGCGCTCTTCATCACCGGCGACCACGGCACCGATCCCACCTACACCGGCACCGACCACACCCGCGAGTCGGTCCCGCTGCTGGCGGCTGGCGGCCCCATCCGCCCCAACGTGGATCTCGGCGTGCGCGGCTCATTCGCCGATCTCGGCGCCACCCTGGCCGAGGCTTTCGGCGTCGGCCCGTTGGAGAGCGGCACTAGCTTCGCGCGCGCGATCGGGCTGGGGTGAGCGAGTGTGTCTCCTGTGGACAACTGTTCAGTATGCGCCGCACACCAGAGCCAATCGCAGACTATGTGGCGTAGCTGCGTTGGGCCGAGCCGGACGAAAGAGTGAGAGGCGCCAGCATGGCACGACCGCGCGTCACCATTCGTCCCTTCAACGTGGGCGACCAGGACGCAGCGAAACGGCTCGTCAATGAAGGACTGGGCGAGCGTTTCGGACTGGTGGATGAGTCGTTCAATCCCGACCTGGACGACATCGCAGCACACTACAGTTCCCCCGGCCACACTTTCGTCGTTGCCGAGCAGGACGACGAGCTTATCGGCACAGGTTGCCTGGTGTTCGCACCGAAGGGCACGACAGGCCAGATGGTGCGCGTCTCCGTGCGGCGCGATCTGCGCGGCCAAGGCGTTGGGCACGCACTCGTCGAGCATCTGCTTAACGTAGCGCGGGCAGCTGGGCTGCGACGCGTCTGGATGGAGACGAACGTCGGATGGGAGAGCGCTATCCGGCTCTATAAGGCGTGCGGCTTCCGGGAATACGACCGGGTAGGCAGGTTGGTATTTCTTGAGCGCAAGATCGAGGCACAAAGCCATACCGAGAACACGGAGGCGCGCGATGCCGGCATGGACTAGGGCTGGCATGCGCTGGGCACGCACAGCGCCGCACCGGCTCAGCTCCCTGGCCGGTCCGATCTGCATCGGCAGCCGACGCCCTGCCACGCCAGGAGGAGGATCAGATCGAGCGTGCACACGTCGAGCGCACGTGAGCATCGGCGGGCGCGGGCGGGCTCACCTGCTCGCCGCTGGCTGGACTGCAAAGGCTGAGGCCAGGCGCCGCAGCTCATCCAGGTAGATGCTGTGCAGGGCGCGCGGCGCGAACGTGCGCTCGAAGAAGCCGCCGACGCCGCCCCCGCCCTGCCACTCCGTCGCGATGGTCAGGCGCGTCCGCCGGCCGCCATCGAGTGGCGTGAAGGTGAAGGTCGTGACTGCTGTGGAGCGCGTGTCGGTCTCGACCAGCCGCCGTTCCGGCTCCGGTTCGCTCACCTGCATGCGGAAGTGGCGCGTGCGGCCGCCAGCCACCATATCGAGCTGGAACACTGTGCCCTCGCCCGTCCCGCCCAGCTCGACCATGTAGTTCTTGAAATTCTCAGGCGGCAGCACGCTCGGATGCTTCACGCGGTAGTCACGCATGAAGTCGTAGACCGCTTGCGGCGGCGCATCCACAATCCCCTCGGCCTCGACGCGAATCGTTCCCATCTCGTGCCCTCCTCTCCTCAGTTTGTCTGCGCTGAGGAGATCGTAGGGCAGTCGCTGGACGAGCGGCTAGCTTGCCAAGGCAGCTAGCGCGGCATGATACGCTGCGCGAGGTCGCTGCCAAGCAGCCCATCGGGGTCGTACGTCTGGCGCAGGGTCACGAAGCGTATGAGCGTCTCGTCGCCGTACATGCGGCGCACCTGCGCGGGCGTGGCTGTCGCGTCCTTGGCGAAGTAGATGCGGCCGTCGTGATCGGCCGTCACGTCGTTCAGGTCGCGCAGCAGCGCCAGCGTACGCGCCTCAGACTGACGGCGCACGGGGTAATCCAGCGCCAGCGAGTAGCCGTCGCAGAGATAGTCCAGCAGAGCGCCCGAGGGCCGGTGCTTCTTCAGCACGGCGAGCGAGGGGACGATGCCGGTGTGCTGCGAGCGGGTCAGCAGCTCGGTGAAGCACGCCGCGGCGGCCTCGCGCGGCACGAACGCCTGGTGCTGCAGCAGTCCGCCCGGCAGATACGTCTCGCGCCAGTTGGGGATCGCGTCAAGCAGGAAGTTGGCCCGCGCGTAGGTGTCCAGCCGGTCCGCTCGCGCGCTCCGGCCGCGTCCGCGCCGCCACTGCATGCGATTGGCCGCCCAGACGCCCACCGAAGTCGTCAGCGGCCGCGCCAGGCGCGGGATCAGTCCCGCTGGGACGAATCGCGCCATGCCGCCACTCCCAAGCTGCGCGGCGACGCTCAGGCTGGCCTCTGGCGTCGGGTCCTCGCCGGGCAGCAGGTCGCGGCCTGCCTTCAGCAGTCCCCGTCCCAGGCATGGGCCAGACGCGCTGGTATCCACCCAGGCCACCAGATCGGTTGCCCAATACGTCGCTTCTTCCAGGGCCTCCAGCAGTGCGCCGAGCGAGCCGTACGGCCGCTGCACCTCGGCGACCAGCCCTGAATGGATACGCCGCGTCTGGAGCGTCAGCGAGGCGAAACAGCCCAGCAGGCCCAGCCCGCCGATCGCCGCGTGGAAGAGGTCGCTGTTGCGCTCGCGCGTGCAGGTGAGCGTCTCGCCCGATGGCAGCAGCAGCTCGAAGGCCAGGACGGTATCGCCGAACGCGCCTGCGTGCCAGTTGTTCTTGCCATGGACATTCATCGCCGCCGCGCCGCCGAGCGTCACCGCGCTGGTGCCGGGGACCACGTCCGGCCACCAGCCATCCGGCACAGTCTGGCGCCAGAGCTGGGCAATCGTCACACCGGGCTCGGCGGTCACGATGCCCGTCGCGGCGTCCCACGCGGTGATGCGATTCAGCCCGGTCGTCGAGAGCACCGTGCCGCCCGCGCGCACCGCCGCATCGCCATAGCTATTGCCGCCCCCCCGCAGCGCGATGCCGCCGCCCTCGGTGCGCAGGTCCGCGATCAGTGCCGCCAGCTCCTCGGTTGAGCGCGGCGCCGCCAGCCGGCTGCGGCCACGATTGCGCAGCCCCCAGCCCGTCAGCTCCGCCTCGCGGAAGCCCGCTGTTGCCGTCACACTCGTCGCCATTGCCGCACCTCTTCTCCTGTCGTGGGTGCTGTATGCCCCACGTGTTCATCACCGGCCGCCAGCGACCGAATGCATCCCAGCGCTCCCTATTCCAGCCATCTCCTCTCCTCCTCTGCCCTGCCCCTCTGTGTCCTCTGCGCCCTCCCTGTAAAATGTCTCCGCTTCCTCTTTGAGACGCGGTGCGCTCCGTGGTACATCGTTCAAATTGGCAGGCGCGGCATCAGCGCGGCGGGAATTGCCTTCACCACGCGCATGATCGGCCGCCAGTAGCCGGGCAGATACGCCACTGTCCGTCCGCGCTCGGCAAGCCGCGCGATGCGGGCCGCCGCTCGCTCGGGCGCGACGATCAGCGGGCGCGGCAGCTTCAATCCGGCGATCATCTCCGTCGCCACGTAGCCCGGCTTGACCGTCACCACCCGCACGCGGCTGCCCGCCAGACGGTAGCGCAGCGATTCGAGGTAGGTCGAGAGCCCAGCTTTCGAGGCCATGTACGCGCTGTTGCCCTTGCGCCCGCGATCGCCCGCCACCGACGAGATGCCCACCAGTGTGCCGGTGCCCATCTTCGCGAACGCCTCAGCCGCCAGGCCGAGCCAGCGAATCCCGCCGGTCAGATTTGTCTCGATGGTCGCGCGCTCGTCCGCGAAGCTCCAGCCGCCACCTTCACGCTCGCGCGGCATGACACCGGCCGTGTAGATCGCCAGCCGCAGCTCCGATCCGCCGGCACCCAGGTCGCGCCGAATCGTCTCGAAGAGCGCGGGCGCCGCGTCGTAGTCGCGCACATCGTGGGCGTACACATGCGCGATGGGGGCTGATGGATCCAATTTGCCGGGGGCGGCCTGCGCACTGTGCGCCGCGTTTAGCTCGTCGCACAGTGCATCGAGCGCTTCGACACGACGCGCCACCAGCGCGAGCGTGTAGCCATGCCGTGCCAGCTCGCGCGCCAGGGCGGCACCGATCCCGCTCGATGCGCCCACGATCAACGCGCCTGGCCGCGCCGCCTGCTGTCGCTTCCTCTCGGCCATCGCTCGCCGCCCCCATTCTGGTGGGCGTGTCCAGCACGCCCCTACGCGCAGCACGCCTCACATAATACAATGGCGCGCACCGGCGAGACCTCTCGATCCCGTGATGCGCGCCATGCTTGGCTCGCGAGCTAGGCGTAACGGCGTTCGGCGCTAGATGTCGCTGAGGAGCGCGCCGTGTAGTACGGCAGGCTCTCCGGCAGGGGGCTGGCGGCTGTTCCGCGCCCCCCGGCCGACCACTCTTCGAGCCAGCGATCCATCGCCTTCGCGCGATGCTGCGCCTTCTCGGAGCCCTTGATCTCGTTGCACTTGCGGTGCGCTGGCACCAGATTCTCGGCCGCGTGCTCGCCCCCGTCGGCCAGTGCCGTCACGTGGTCGAACGAGAGCTCGTCGAGCGTGACGGGGCCGCGGCACAGGGCGCAGAGCCAGCGGCCCTGCTCGTCGCGCGAGCGATCCAGGATATGCGCCAGATCCACCGCGCGCACCGAGCCGCGCACGCCGCGCCGTCGGGCGCCCGCGTTCAGCCGCAGCGCGCGCCGCTTGACGATATCAATCATCCACTCGTCGAAGGTCGGCGGCCACTCCCGCACCGACTCTGTGCGGCTTGTGATGCGCGCCGTGACCGCGCTGGCCGCCGTCCGCCGGGTGCGTGTGCTGGCTGTACTTGGGCCACGCGCTCCGCGGTGGCTCTGGCGCGCCTCAGGGATCGGCGGCGCGATTGGCTGGCCGGCAACCTTTGGGGCAGGGGTCGCGGCTACCGCGCTGCGGGCCGTGCGGGTGACGCCGCGCCGAGGACGCGCGGGCCGGGGAACGGGCGCATGCTGGATGGCAGGCGTCTGAGCCGGGATAAGCTCATCGCCCAACGCGGGGCGTGGCTCGGGGGAAAGAATCGCCGGATGGCCTGGCCATGCGGTCCATGCCGTCCAGAGGAATCCAGGCTGGGCGCTCCTCGGTGCGCCAAAGACAGTCTCGCCGGAAACCAATCGAACGACGATGTGCGAACGATTCCCAGAGGGCGCTTCCCACGCGCCACCTGGGTCGGGCCATTCGGCCCACTCAGGGATACTCGTACTCAAATTGTGACACTCTCCGCTTCTCCCACACCATCCAGATACTTGGAACCCAGTGATGTGTTGTTCAGGTCCAACCTAGCGGGGTGCGTCTGCTCACAGCGGTCTCGCGGTCCTCACTCCTCGACCGCGCCGACCGGTCGCGCGCAACCAGCCGCTCACCTTCAGTATGGCGCGTGGCGGCGCTTCTGTCAAGCAACCGCGCACGATGCTCCTACGCAACAACGCCTGCTCGCGTCGCGCGCATCCGCTCATTCAGTGCCTGATGCGATCGCCTCGATCGCCGTCGCGCCTGTCACGGCGAGCAGGTCCGCCACCTTCACCCGTACGTTCACCCCACGCTGCCCGCCATTGATATAGAGCGATTCGAGTGCCGTCGCGGTCACATCCACGTACACCTCGAAGCGTTTGTCCAGCAGTGCCAGTGGCGAGATGCCCCCCACCTTCAGGCCGGTGAGCCGCTCCGCCTCGCGCTGTGGCGCCATTTGTGCCGACTTCGCGCCCACCGCACGCGCCACGCGCCGCAGATCCAGCTCGCGATCCCCCGGCGTCACCACGAGCAGGTGCCGTGCCCCTGGCTCGGCCAGCACCACCAGCGTCTTGAAAAGCTCGCCCGCCGGCACGCCAAGCGCGGCTGCCGCCTCGTCTGCCGCATGGATGCGCTCGTCGTAGGTGAACACGTCATAGGCGATGCCCCGCGCGTCGAGCGCACGCATGCCATTGGTCTTCACGGTGGCCGCGCCGGACTGTGCGCCGCGCTTCGCCTTGGCCACGTCCGCTCCCCCTTCGTGCTCTTCGCGCGTCGTCTCGTGTCCGGCCCTAGCGCTTTGCGCTCCGGAGAGCCAGGGACTCCCGGCGGTCACTCTCCGCCTCTGGCTCGCGATACGCTATACTACCCTCTGGTGCGCTGGCGAGACGCGCCCATTCTCGCGATCCAGGAACGGTAGGCCGTCATGGCTTCTCCACCGCGCGCGGCGTCCGATCTCTCTACACAGCTCGCCGCCGCCGAAGAAGCATACCTACGGCTGGCCGTGCCAGGCCTGCCGATCGAGCGTTGCGAGACGACCAGCGGCCCGCTGCGCCTGCATTATCTCACCTGCGGACAGGGCGAGCCGATGCTGTTGCTACACGGCCGCGGCAGCAGCGCCGCGCGCTTCGCGCCCATCCTCGCGCAGCTCGCCGCCGAGCGCCGTGTGCTGGCGCTCGATCTGCCCGGCTGGGGCCTCTCGGACAAGCCACCCTTCACCGGCCGGCGCGCCGCCGACGCGCTCAAGGTGTGGGTGGAGGGCGTGCGCACGCTGCTGGACGACCAGGGCATCGAGCGTGTGGATCTGCTGGGCCACTCAATGGGCGGCTTCACCGCACTGGGCTTCGCGCTCGATGCACCCGAGCGCGTGGGCCGGCTGGTGCTGGTGGACCCTGGCGGCGTCGGTACGCAGATGCAGCTCGACGCGCGGCTCTTCTTCTCCCTCGGCCCGGAGCGGCTCTACCGCCGATTCGGCAAGCGGCTCGTGCGCTTCATCTATGCCCGCGAAACCGCGCAGTTGCCCGCCATGCACGCCGCCGATCCGGCCGCCGCCGAGGCCGAGATTGAATTCCTCTACCGCCTCGCCACGCAGCACGGGATCGTGGAGAGCGGCGCGCGCGCGTTCAACGCCTGGATCAATCTGAACGGCGTGCATCTCGACCTCGGCGAGCGCCTCTCTGAGCTGCCGATGCCGGTGCTGCTGCTGTGGGGTATGCGCGACCGTGTCACGCCCTATGCCAATGCCCTGCACGCCGTCCGTCACCTGCGCGATGGTAAGCTCGTCACGTTCGTACGCTGCGGCCACGCGCCATTCGCCGAGCGTCCGGACGACTTCATCCGCGTGCTGCTCGCCTGGCTCGCCGGTATCCACGTTCCATCGCGCGCCTAGCCGCCTGAGTGTCCGCCCGCTGAGTCTCACCCTGGAGGAATGATGTCATCGGCCGTCCTGACCACCACCAATCTGCCGCTGCCGCGCTTCGGCTCGGGCAAGGTCCGCGATACCTACGACCTTGGCGACCGTCTGCTGATGGTCACCACCGATCGCCTCTCGGCCTTCGACTGCGTGCTGCCCGATGGCATCCCTGGCAAGGGCGAGGTGCTCACGCGCCTCTCGGCTTTCTGGTTTGGCCGCACCGCCGAGATCGTGCCCAACCACCTCATCAGCACGGACGCGGCCGATCTGCCGCCGGAGGTGGCCGTCTCCCCCTGGCGCGAGCAGCTCGACGGGCGCTTCATGCTGGTGCGCAAGGCCGAGCGCATTCTCTTCGAGTGCGTCGTGCGCGGCTATCTGGCGGGCAGTGCCTGGAGCGAGTACCAGCGCATCGGGAGTGTCTGCAGCATCGGGCTGCCCAGCGGTCTGCGCCAGGCCGACCGCCTGCCGGAGCCGATCTTCACCCCCGCCACCAAGGCCGACGCCGGCCACGACGAGAACATCTCGCTGGCCGAGTTGAAGGACCGCGCTGGCGACGCGCTGGGCCAGGCGCTCGCCGAGACCAGCCTCGCCGTCTACCGCGCCGCCGCTGCCTACGCTCTCGAGCGCGGCATCATCATCGCCGATACGAAGATGGAGTTTGGCCTGCTCGATGGCCAGCTGATCCTGATTGACGAGCTGCTGACCCCAGATTCCTCGCGCTTCTGGGCCGTGGCCGACTACGCCCCTGGCGGCTCGCCGCCCAGCTTCGACAAGCAATACGTCCGCGACTGGCTGGAGCGCTCCGGCTGGAACAAGCAGCCGCCCGCGCCAGCCCTGCCGCCCGAGATCATCGCCGGGACCGCCGCGCGCTATCGTGAGGCGCTCCAATGGCTGACCGGCGAGCGCGAAGGGAACCGCTAGGCCCGCCCTTGCGCTGCCACCGGCTCGTGCGCTTCTGCCTCAGCGCGCTCCGGCGGGCTCGCCAGGCCAGGTTGGCGGCGCGGCAGCAGCAGCCACAGCAGCAGCCCCGCCACCACGTAACCCCCACCCTGGATGTTGAGCAGTGTCACGACGCCCAGGCGGTCGGTCACCGTCCCCGCGATCACCGTGCCGATCAGCATCAGCAGCGACATGACCGCCTGCACCACGCCGAAGACGCGCCCGCGATACGCCTCCGGCGAGCGTCCCTGTGCCAGCGACATCATGCCGGTGTTGAGGCCGATGCCGGGGATGCCCACCGCCACGAAGAAGCCCAGCTCGAAGGCGAAAAGCGGCAGCCCAGCGCCCGGCAGCAGCGTTGGCGCGTTGAAGATCGCCAGATCCAGCAGGCCGAAGAGCACGCCGCTCACGCCGAGCGCCCAGCGCGACATGACCCGCTTGCCCAGCCAACCGTAGAGCACGCCGCCAAGCAGTCCGCCCACCGCCTGCGCGCTCATCAGCTCGCCGATCGCCAGCGCCTCGCCATGCAGCCGCTGGTTGACGAAGACCGGGAAGAGCGTGCCCATCACGCCCTCGCCCAGCGATATGATCGCCAGCGCCAGCAACACCACCGCCAGCGTCCGCTCACGCGCGATCACCTTCAGCCCTGCCGCCCATTCGCGCAGCACGTTGCCACCGCTCGTCCCGTCCCCCACCGTGGTCACCTCGGCTGGAGCTGTCTCCACCGCCCCCACTAACACCGGCGGCACGGTCCCCGGCTCGATCTCAGCATGCGACCCCGCCCGCGCCGTCTTGCGCCCCATCGCCGAGGCCGCGATGCCGGCAATCAGCGCCGCCGCCAGCAGGAACGACACAGCATCGGCGACGACGATCCCTGGAATGCCGAAGAAGCCGGCTACCACACCGCCAAAGGCAGGCCCCAGCAGCCGCGCGAGGTTGTTGTTGAGTCCGTTGAGCGAGTTGGCCTGCACGATGCGCTCTTCACCCACCAGCGTCGGCAGCACGGCGTTCTTGGCCGGGATGAAGAACTGCTCGACGCTCGATTCGACGATCGCCACCGCGTAGACGATCCACACGTGATCGGCGCTCCGCACCAGCAGCAGCGGCAGCAGCCCCGCCGCCAGCAGCAGATTCGTCCAGACCATCGTGCGCTTGCGGTCCCAGCGGTCCACGAAGACGCCCGCCAGCGAGCCGACCAGCACGCTCGGCGCGGTGACCGCCAGCAGCAGGATGCTCGTCGCCAGCACCGAGCGCGTCAGCAGATAAACGTAGATCGGCAGCCCAACGCTGAGTACCCAGTCGCCGGCCAGCGAGATGAGTCCAGCAAACCACAGCAACGCGAAGTTGCGCTGGCGCAGCGTGGCGATCATTGCGTCCTCCCACACATTCCTCTACCGCCCGGCGTACCGATTTGCACGCCAACGCCGGCGCCAATCTCAGCTTCACGAGCCGTGGAGGACTTCGCGCGATAGCGCAGATTTCACAAACTATCCGGTCGGTTTACCAATCTTACCTGACGTGCGCAAACCTGTCAACCCACTGCACGTACCCGATGTCTCTCGCCGCGGCCCGATGGCCTGTGCGCCGCGCTCCGAGCCGTTGCCTCCCTGGCGACCAAAGGACACCCTCAGCCGGCTGACACCGGCAGACCCGGCCCGCGAGGGCGCAGCTACACGCCGTCTCGCGTCCTGTCGCCCTGTGGCATACTGCCTGCGCCGCACCGGCGCCTGGAGGATGATAAGCCCTCCGAAGACCCAATCGCCAGAGCAGGAGCAGGCTTCCACACTGGCGGAAACGTGGTATTGCGCACTGCTTAGCTACCGTCTATCGTGTCTCCATGAGTGAGAGTGAACCCATGTGTCAGCGCCACTTCGAGCGTGTCCGCCGCGACCTCGTGCGCATGGCACACGCCAACTATGACCTGCCGCGCGTCTTCCATGAGACAGCCCAGCTGGTTCGCGAGGCGGTGCCGTTCGACGCGGCGTGCCTGCACACGCTAGACCGTGCCTCGCTGCTCGAGACCAGCCAGAGTGTGCTAGATCTGCCGCTCCCGCACCCGCGTGCCACGGAGATCGACTATCTGGAAGAGGATGTCAACAAGTTCTCCGACCTTGCCCGCACGTCGCAGGTGGGGATTGTGGACGAAGCCACCCAGCATCAGCCTGAGCGCAGTGCGCGCTATCGGGAGCCGCTCGCGCCGCTCGGCCTGGAAGGCGAGCTACGGGTGGTGTTCTCAAGCGGTGGGCATGCCTGGGGTGGGGCCGGGCTACTGCGCTCTCGTGGCGCGGCTCGGTTCATTCAGGAGGCGGCGGCGTTCCTGCGCAGCGTCTCTGAGATTGTTGCCCACGCCATCCGGACGACACTTGTGCGCGCGACGGCGGTCCACCTGGACGAGGACCCCGACGCGGATTCGGGCGCCGGCCTGCCGGACGCCGGGCGTGTGTAACCGGCGTGAGTATCTCAGATGAGGGCCGGCGCATGCTTGTGGCATGACGGCCCGACGGCCTACAATCCTTGATGCCGCGCGTCAATATGATGCGTCTCGTGTTGAGCAGGTCGTCCAGTGGTCCACATGTCTGTCCGTCGGGTAGCAAAGCGAGATGACAAGATGTCAGATCAGTCAGATGCGGTCCAGCTTCGGGTCGGCGATCCAGCTCCAGATTTCGCGTTGCCCGATGAGCATGGCGCCATCGTCCGGCTCTCGGACCTCCGCGGCAGGCGGGTCGTCGTCTACTTCTACCCCATGGACGACACGCCCGGCTGCACCATCCAGGCCTGCGGCTTTCGCGATGCCTATCCGCAGATCGAGGAGCAGAACGCCGTCGTGCTGGGCATCAGCCCCGACGGCGAGGGCTCGCACCAGGCATTCAAGAGCAAGTTCGACCTGCCCTTCACGTTGCTGGTAGATGCCGACCACGCGGTCGCCGAGGCCTATGGCGCCTGGAACGGCGAGCGCGGCTGGGTGCGCCGCAGCCATTTCATCGTGGACGAGGCGGGCAATCTGGCTGATGTGCACGTCGGCGTCAAGGCCGACGAGAGCGTACAGCTCGCGCTCGAAGCGCTCACGTCGCGCAGCTAATGTAGGGGCGGTCCGCGCACCGTCGGCGGGCGAGGCAGACCTCGCCACTACAGTCGCCGTAGCAGTGGGCGCGCGCTCGTGTGCCTTTGCACTGGACCTACGCGATGAGGGCGTGGGCACGTGGCGCGGCGGGGACGTCTTGCGCACGTCCCGCGCCGTCACATTGCCCGCACGTCGCTCGCGCTTGATGATGAGGACGCTTTAATCGTCTTCCAGCCGAATATACTTATAGCCCTCGGCTAGCTGCATGTCGTGGCCGTGCTTGCGCGCCTGGCTGGCCGTCTCCTTCGCCCACTGGTCCACAAAGTCTCCAGGGTCCCAATCGCCGGGAAACTGGCTCTTGTGCGCCCTGAGTCCCGCCTTTTTGGCGTCGGTGTAGCCCTCGACATCCACCCAGCGATCCGCGTTCTGCGTGCCGCCGATGTAGATCTCCCTGACGTTGTGCGGCTTGAGGCCCTCGGCCGCCAGCTCAGGGAAGGCCAGGCGCGTGCTCGCCACCGGCATGATCGCCGAGAGCGTCGCCTCGCCGGCCGCGCGATGGTCGGGATGGTTGATGTAGCCCTGGCCGCTCCAGCGCACCGTCGGATCCTGGCAGATCACCACGTCTGGCCGCACCTGCCGAATCACTCGTGCGATATCGCGGCGCAGCTCCAGCGTCGGCTCGACTCGCGAATCCATGTAGTGCAGGAAGATCACGTCATTGGCCACGCCCAACGCGCGAGCCGCGTCGCCCGCCTCCACACGCCGCTTGGCCGCCAGCTCCTCGCTGGTGATCTCCTTGTCGCCGGCGTCGCCCACCTGGCCGTCTGTCACCAGGCAATAGTAGATGTCGCGGCCCTCGGCGGCCCACTTGGCGACCGTTGCCCCGCACATAAACTCGCCGTCGTCGGGATGCGCCATCACAATCAGCACGCGCTTGGCCGTCGTCGCCGTCTGTCCCTCGTCGTTGGTCATCTACCTCTTCCTCTCTACTCTCTCGCTCTTGTGACTACTCTCGAGGTCTTTCTTCTGCGTTCTCCGTGTCCTCTGTGGTGAGTCTTTCTTCTTCTTCCCAGCCGCGCCGGCAACCGGCGAGCAGATCCAGCGCCTGCGCCAGCAATGCCTGGTGCGCTGGCTCGTTCAGCCAGCGGCTCACACCGGAAGGGTGCGGCAGCGGCAGCAGCAGGACGCCGTTGCGCTCGAAGCGCTGGCCGATCACGCCGGCCAGCTTGCTCGGCCCCAGGAACGCCTCGATCGCCATGCCGCCCACCAGCGCGATCGCCCGTGGCCGCACCAGATCGAGCTCGGCGATCAAAAACGGGCGGCACAGCGCCATCTCAGCAGCCGAGGGCTTGCGGTCGCCGCCACCGCGCGCGTTCTTGCCGGGATCGCATTTTGTCATCGCCGAGATGTAGACCTCGTGCCACAGTGCCCCCGGCGCGAAGCCCGCGCGCTGCAGCCAGCCATCCAGCACGCGCCCACCTGGCCCCGAGAAGGGCCGCCCACGCTCGACCGAGAGATGCCCCGGCGCCTGCCCTATGATAAAGAGCCGGTCGCCGATCCGCCCGCGGAAGCCGGCGATGCTGGTATTGCGCGCCAGGTAGCCGGCAGCCACGCAGCGCTGGCAGGCACGCATCTGGTCGTGCAGCTCGGCCAGCAGCCGCTCGCGCTCGGCGCGGTTCTCCTGCGGGGGCATGGGCGCCGGAACCGGCAGCAGCGCGCTTGCCTGGCTGGCCGGCACCACGATGGTCCGCCGCTGCCTCATTGCGCGCGCTCGTTCTCGGCGGCTGGACGGTCACGCGAGGTGGGCAGGTCGTGCAGATAGTGGCTGCGGTAGTAGAGCAGCGGCTCGCCCTCAAACGCGCCCAGCGCCTCTACCCGGCCAAGGAAGATAGTGTGGTCCCCGCCAGGATACATCGCCACCACGCGGCAGTCAGCGAAGCCCAGGCTCACGTCGAAGACCGGCGCGCCCGTCGCGACAGTGTGCGAGGCGACGTGGCAGAAGTCGCGGCGGCGCTCTTCAGTGTTGCTGGCAAAGCCGGTCGAGAACTGCTCCTGGTCCGCGCGCAGCAGATTCACCGCGAAGACGCCGCTCGCGCGCATGGCGTCGTGCACGTGGCTGGTCTTCTCGATGCAGACCAGCACCAGCGGCGGCTCCAGCGAAACCGAGCAGAACGCGTTGACGGTGATGCCCTGGCGCTGGCTGCCGTCGCAGGTCGTCACCACCGAAACCCCGGTCGCGAAGTGTCCCATCACCGCGCGGAACGAGTCGGCATCCACCGTCATTTGCTGTCCTGTACTGGTCATCTCGCCCCGCGCTCGATCTGGTTGGCTGGCTGCTGCGCCTGTGCCCTCCGCGCCGCATCGGTTGCCGCGCTCACTTTGGTGAAGTATATCCCTGCCGCCAAATCGCCGGCAACGACCGTTTGTACAGGATGGCCGCCGCCGTCCTCGCCATCAACGTTGCGCCGAAGGTGGGACAGCTGTGGCGCGGCTCACAGTGAGCGGCTCGCGGACCGGTACCCTTGGCGCATGGCTGGCTCGCGCGGTAGACTATCCCCGTGGGCGCGCGGCATTCGCCGCAGCGCCCGTGGGCGCGCCGGGCTTCGGCGGGGCCGCGAGGGGCTTGCGGCTGGCCGCCGTCATGTGCCGGAAAATGGCACGCTTCTTGGTGCGTCTCACTCCCGTGCAACGTTTGTCATGCGGGGGAATGGCAGCCTGCCGCTTCAGCGCAGACTGAAGTAGGCCGCTCTCGGCGCAGCGACGCGCCAGGCCGGCGGGCACCGTCCAGGCGGACGGCATTCCCTGCACGCTCGGCATCGCGCCCAGCACGGCGCGTGTTCGAGTCCAACCGGCGCCGGATGCGCCTCACGGGCAACACAATGATGTGTTCGCCGTCTCGAAAGCGACGGCGCGGTCTTGTGATGTGCCCGGGAACAGTGTGTGCTGTGTGCGCTACGACCTGGGTGCCGGGCGGAGAGCCGGAGGAGAAGAAGCCGCATGAAGCACAAGGCTCGCCCTCAGCTCCGTGCCCAGGTGCGCTCGCGGCTCCAGCCTCCCGCTCGCGTTCAGCCTCAGTCTCGCCCGCGCACGCAGCCGCGACCGTTGCTCTCGCTGGTCGTGCCCACCCGCCACGAGCGCGACAACATCGCCGCGCTCTCCGCGCGTGTTGCTCGCGCGCTCGGCCCGCTGCACTACGAGCTGCTCTTCGTGGACGACAGCGACGACGACACCCCCGTCGCGATCCGCCGTGAGATGGCGTCTGACCCGTGCGTGCGGCTGTACCACCGCCGGCCCGAGGAGCGCGCCGATGGCCTCGCCGGGGCCGTCGTCGCTGGCCTGCGCCGCGCCAGTGGCAGCTACATCGCCGTGCTCGACGCCGACCTCCAACATCCCCCTGAGCTGCTGCCCGACCTGCTTGCCGCCGCAGATGACGCCGACATCGTCGTCGCTAGCCGCTATCTTCCGGGTGGCGGCAGCGACGGCCTCGACGGACCTATGCGCAGGCTCGTCTCGCGTGGCAGCGCCTTCGCGGCACACTCTCTCTTCGCTCGCACCCGCCGCTGCACCGATCCGATGAGCGGCTTCTTTCTGGTTCGCCGCTCGGTCATCGAGGGCATCCCGCTGCGTCCGGTTGGCTTCAAGATCCTGCTCGAAATCCTCGTGCGTGGCCGCTGGTCGCGCCTGACCGAGCTGCCCTTCCACTTCGAGGCGCGCGAGGCCGGCGAGAGTAAAGCGACGATCGAGCAAGGGCTGGCCTACCTGCGCCACCTGCGCACGCTGCGCCTGCGCGGTCCCCACGGCCACGGCGCCGTGCGCTATCGCGCTCCGCGCCCCGCTCCCGGCCCCGACGATCCCCAGCCGCTGGACGACGATCTGCCCGACGACCCCGAGATCGCCGGCAAGCGCCGCCGCCACCTGCTCTGGACCGTCGGTCTGCTCGCGCTCGCTCTGCGTCTCGTCTTGCTGCCTATCGGCCACTGGTGGGACCTCACGGTTGACTACAACGTCTTCGTGGATCTGATCCACAACCGGTCCCCCTACGACACGATGACCTATCTTTCGCATGTCGCGCGCGCCGCCGGCTGGGACTTCAATTACGAATACTATGCCTACCCGCCGGTCCCGCTGTACATCTACTGGCCGCTCGCCAAGCTCTACGGCTTGCTCCACCCCAACGCCACGTACTTCATTCCGGTCTCCGGCACCTACGCGATGCCCAGCCTCGGCCTGGACTTCTTCTTCCTGTTCAAGCTGCCGATCTGGATCGCGGATTTCCTGCTGGCGGCGCTGCTGGCGCGCATGTCGGGCACTGTTCGCGGCTTCCGCGACTACCTGCTCAATCCCTACGTGCTGCTGGTCAGCGCCGCGTGGACCTTCGACGCGGTGATGGTGCTCGGGCTGGTGCTTGGCGTTTACTACCTCCAGCGCGGCAAGCCGGTGCAGTCCGGGCTAGCGCTGGCGTTCGGCACGATGGCCAAGTTCTTCCCCGCGCTCGTCGTGCCCACACTCTTGCTCTTCCTCATCAAGCGCAAGCGCCCACTGCGCGAGATGGTGGCCTTTGGCGCCGCCTACGCTGTCGGCTGCGCCGTCCTGCTTGGCCCGTTCCTGCAGGGGCTGCTCTACGTCGTCGGGTTCCACGGCGGGCGCGTCGGCGGCGGCATGAACTGGGAGATGCTCTGGCGGCTCGGCACGTTCTTCCCTGGTGGGCTGGATCTCGATCCCACATCGCTCGCCATCGGCGCCTTCGGCACCCCCACGCTGCTCATCGCGCTGCTGCTGGCGTACTGGTACGTCTTCACCAATCGCGAGATGGGGCTCAACCGCATGGTACTGGTTACCCTGCTCGCCTTCCTCGCCGGCTCGAAGCTGGTCAACGAGCAGTACGCGCTGATCGTCTTCCCCTTCGCCTATCTGGAGGCGCGGCGGCTGCGCGGCGCGTGGCGCTGGCTCTTCCGCCTGCTGTGGATCGTGCCGTTCGCCTTCGCCATCGTGCGCGTCCCGATTGATCGCTTCCTCTGGCTGTTCTACCACGTCCTGATGGGCACGCGCGCCGATTGGATCGCGGTCAGCGGCAAGACAGGCCTCGAATGGCCGATCTTCCCGTGGTTCAACCCCGTCGAGCAGCAGGTGCTGATCGCCATCCTGGGCGTCGGCTTCTTCGCCCTCTGCATGGTGGCAATAGTATGGCCTGTCCGCGTGCCGCGCCCGCTGCGCCGCTATCGTCTCCCCATGCCGTCCGTCCTGCCGCGCGTTCCAGCGGTTGCCGCCGCTGCGGCGCCGGCTGCCCATATTCCAGAGGTCGCCGATGCCACCGAGCGCGAAGTCGCCCTCCAACATTGAAGTGGTTTCGTCTATGCTCAAGACTTTCAAGCCTGCCCACAAGCTCAACGCCCACCTCAACACGGCCGTCACCAAGGTCATCACGCCGGTGGTGCTGCTGGTTGGCCTGCTCGTGCTGGCCTTCTTCAACTTTCAGGGCGTCCTCACCACCACCACCGCACAGACCGACCTCTATAAAGGGCAGAAGGCCTTCAGCGCTGGGCCGCTCCAGGTCACCTTCCAGACCCTCGCTGGCACCGACCGCCCCGCGCTGAGCTACGACAATCTGATGTTCCTCTCATACGTGGACTGGAGCTCTACCATTTCTGTGGATGGGCACGTCCAGAATCTGTGGGATAATTACCACGGTTACGACTGGGACCGCAAGAATCCCAACGCCAATCAGTTCTTCGCCACCTCCACCGGCACCGGCTGGCAGCTCATCGAGGTCGTCACGCTGCTCAACTCGCACACCGTCACCGTGCATTACGATGTGGTCGCGCGTACGCAGAACGGCGCCTATCCCCGCCACCTCACACTCAGCATCGAGCATCTGCACCGCACGCTGTATCTGCCGACTATCCGCGGCAATACGCTCGTCGCCGACGTGCTGCCGAAGCTCCAGCAGAATGTGAATAGCGGCAGCACGCCCAAGTCCGCTGGCACACTCACCTTCATGGTCAGCGGCCCCAACCTGGCCGACGAGCCGATCTCGCTGGACGCCGTGCGCAGCGATGCCGGCCCCGATGGAACAGTCCGCGCGCTCGCCGATAGCTTCACCACCACCTACACGCTCGACAACCCCCAGGTCAACCGCCTCACTCCGCTAGGCACCGAGACGATCTCCTTTGCCCCTGATGCTGGCCCTGGCACGCCGGTCGCCGCGCCCGTCGCCACGCCCACCGCCATCGGCCTCTGAGAGGCGAGTATCCCGCCGTCGCCTCAACGCACTCGCGTGCCTACTCGGCGCTGGTGAAGCGTCTACGCGTCTTCGACTCTCGCTCTTGGATCACCTGGTTCGGAGCCGGCTCCGTCTCGCGTGCCAACTTGTGCTCGCCTCGCGCGTACTGCATAATGGGAGCCATTCATTGCCATGACTGGCGACGGGCGCGCCGGCCAGCGGGCCGCGAGCCCCTGCCATTCCGCACTGATCGAGGAGGAGCCGACCATGCGTAGCGAAACCCCGCAGCCCATTCCCGAAATGCCGTCCGGCGGCCCCGCTTATGCGCCCGCACCGCCGCCCGCGCAGCCCGGAGCGCCATACTACGTCGGGCCGATGGCGATCTCGACCAATCCGCTGGCGATCGCCAGCCTGGCCTGCTCTGTGGGCAGCTGGCTCGTGCTGCCCGTGATCGGGGCGCTGCTGGGGGTCATCTTCGGCCACATCGCGCTCGGCCAGATTCGGCGCTCCAACGGCACGCAGGATGGACATGGCATGGCGGTGGCCGGGCTGGTCGTCGGCTACGTCCACCTGGCGATCGTGCCGATCGTCATCCTGCTGTTCATCCTGTTCTTCGCCGGCATGATCGGCGCGGCCAGCCTGTCGTCCTTCGTGGTGCCTGCCTAGCCGTAGAGCGCGGCGCGCCTGGCCGAGCGCTCCGGCGCTCCCAGCCGCCGCACGCCAGTTGAGGATAGCGGATATCGTGGAGTTTACCGTCGCGCCGGAGGTCTTCGCGCGCTTCCCTGGCATGCGCGTCGCCGTCGCCGTCGCGCGCGGCCTGGAGAACGCCGCACCGCACCCAGCCATCGAGGCGCTTTGGCGCAACGCCTGGCAAGCGGCAGCCGTCGAGGCTGCGCCGTACGGCAACGCGCAGTCGCATCCGCGCGTCAAGCCCTGGCGCGAGCGCTTCACGGCGATGGGCGTCTCGGGCAAGCAGTTTCCGTCCTCGGTCGAGGCGCTGCTGCGCCGGGCCCTGAAGGGCGGCGAGCCGTTCGCCATCAATCCGCTGGTGGACTGGTACAATGCGCTCTCGCTGCGCCATCTGGTCCCCGCCGGCGCCTTCGATCTTGCCGCGCTGGACGGCCAGCCGCTGGAGCTGCGCCTGACGCGCGAGGGCGACACGTTCACCGCGCTGGATGCCGCCGACGCTGAGGCCGTCCCGCCGGGCGAGATAGCCTACGCGGTGGGCAGCACGGTGCTCACGCGCCACTTCGTCTGGCGGCAGTCGCGCGAGGGGCTGGTGGTGCCGGAAACAGACGACGTGGTGCTGCTCTCGGAGGTGCTGGGCGAGGTCGGCCCTGCCGTCGCCGACGCCATCCTGGCTGACTTCCTCGCCGGCCTGCGCGACTACTTCGGCGTCGAAGGCACGGGCGCTGTCACCAGCGCAGAGCAGCGCGCGTTCGCGGGCTAGTCTAGCCCGTCGCGCCCTCCGCCCGCAGCCGCGCAATCGTGTCGTCGTCGTAGCCCAGCTCGCGCAGCACCTCGTCGGTGTGCTCGCCGAGCAAGGGAGGGTGGCGGCGCAGCGTCGCCGGCGTCTCGCTCAGCTTGAGCGGCGTATCCACCACATGGATCGTGCCGGCCGCTGGGTGCCGCATCTCCTGCGCCAGCCCCATGTGCCGCGCCTGTGGGCTCTCGAAGACCTGGCGCATGTCGCGCACCGGACCCGCCGGCACCTTGGCCGCCGTCAGCCGCTCAAGCAGCGCCTCCACCGGCACCTGGCGCGTGCGCTCCTCGATGGCAGCCAGCAGCGGCGCGCGGTTCGCCACCCGCTCGGCATTGGTGGCGAAGCGGGGATCGTCGAGAAGAGGCGCAAGATCGAGCGCGGCGGCCAGCCGGCGCCAGATGCCGTCGTTGCCGCCGGCAATGTAGACGTAGCCATCAGCCGCGCGCACCAGATCATACGGCGCGACCTGCGGGTGGCTGTTGCCGACCTGCCCCGGCACATTGCCCGAGAGCAGGTAGCCTGTCGCATAGTTGCCCAGCGCGGCCACCGTCGCCCCCAGCATCGTCGTCTCGACACGCTGACCGCGCCCGGTGCGCTCGCGCACATAGAGCGCCGCCAGAATCGTCTGCATCGCCGTCATCCCGGCCAGGACGTCGCTCACCGCCAGGCCGGAGCGCATCGGCGGGCCAGCCGGGTCGCCCGTCACGCTGCTGACGCCGCTCATGCCCTGTAAGATGATGTCGTAACCGGGTGTGTGTGCCTCCGGCCCTTCGCGGCCGAGCGCCGAGATCGAACAGTAGATCAGGCGCGGATTGCGCGCCGCGACGGTCTCGTAGCTGAAGCCGAGCTGGTCCATCAGCCCAGGGCGAAAGTTCTCCACCAGCACGTCGGCACGCTCGATCAGCCGCCAGAGCGCCGCGCGACCGGCCTCGGTCTTCAGATTCAGCGCGACGCCGCGCTTGTTACGGTTGCAGCTCAGGAAGTACGCGCTCTCGCCGCCCTGGAACGGCGGGCCCCAGTGGCGGCTGTCGTCGCCCACTCCTGGCTCCTCGACCTTGACGACCTCCGCGCCCAGGTCGCCCAGCAGCATCGTACAGTATGGACCCGCCAGCGCCCGCGAGAGGTCCACCACCCGTACGCCCTCCAACGCCTGCATGCGCTCCCCGTCCCTTCCGTTCTGGCCTGACGGATCGTGCCCGGTTGAGCCGCTCCACGCTCATTGTAGCGCAGCGGTCGCCTGACCTGGCGGCCAACTCCATCGGCCAGCAGTGGGCTACCCTGTCGTGCTGTGGGGCCTCGTGCGGATCAATCAGACCGGCAACGCGCTGTAGACGTCCGCCGCAGGAGGAGCGCCGTCCCGGCCGTTCTCGCGTGTGACGACGGCCGCTGCGCTCACTCGCCCTTTCGCAGGGACCTTCGCGGCAGTCCACCCATTTCGGCCCGCGGTGTTCTCGTTCGTTACAGAATGGGGTAAGCTAGAGACTGACCGTGGTGGGCGGGCAGTGAGGACGGAGTATGCGACACTATCGCTTCTTGCAGTATGACGTGTTCACACGCGTGCCGTTCGGCGGCAACCAGCTGGCGGTCTTTCTCGATGCCGCCGGTCTCCCCGATGGCGAGATGCAGGCCATCGCGCGCGAGATGAACTACTCCGAGTCCACCTTTGTGCTGCCAGCCAGCGATACGAAGGCACTGCGCCGCGTGCGCATCTTCACGCCGGGCGGCGAGCTGCCTATCGCCGGCCATCCGGTCATCGGCACCACCTTCGCGCTCGCCGCGGAAGGGATGCTGCCCGCCGCCGAACCCTCACCGATCTACCTGCAGCTCGGCGTCGGCACGTTGCCGGTGGAGCTGCTCTTCGAGGAGCAGCGGCTCAGCTTCGTCTGGATGCACCAGCCTGTGCCAAGGTTTGAGCCGTGGCGGGGCGATGCCAATCAACTGCTGCGTGAGCTGGGGCTGGCGAGCGACGACCTCGATCCCTCGCTGCCGCTCGAGATCGGCTCCGCTGGTGTTCCCTTCCTCTACGTTGGGCTGCGCTCGCTCGAGGCACTTGGCCGGGCACGCTCCAGCGGCGGACTTGCGGACGTGCTGGGGCGCACGGGCGGTCAACACCATGCCTACCTCTTCACGCTCGATGGGTTGCCCGCCGGGATTACCGCGCGCAGCCGCATGTTCGCTCCTACCCTTGGCATCAGTGAGGACGCGGCAACCGGCGCGGCAACCGGACCTTTCGCCGTTTATCTGTTGCGCCATAACCGCATCCAGCCAGACGACTCAGATCAGGCGCGCATGCGTATCGCGCAGGGCGTGGAGATGGGCCGTCCGAGCGATCTGCACGCGGTGGTGGAGGGGACGGCGGATGCGGTACGCGACGTGCGGGTAGGCGGTGAGGCGGTGCTGGTGGCGCGCGGCGAGCTGCTGCTGCCTGAGCGTCCGTAAGATGGTCTCAACATCAGGTGGAAGTCTCATGATTCCTATGCTCCTTGGCTCGCTGGTGGTGGCGCTAGTAGTCACTGCGCTCAGCAGTGCCCTCCTGCTGGCGCTGTTTCCCCGGTTCCGCAGCGGTGAGCGCAAGGAAGGCCACTTCCGCCCCGATCAATCCACGGGCAGCTATCGTGTCGAGCTGCGCCAGGGCACCGATGGCCAGCAGAAGGTCAAGTCTATCCGTCCCGCTTCGGCCACTGAGCTGCCGATTGTTGGTGGTGTGGCGATGCTGATCGGCGTGACAGCCGCGACCATCGGGGTGGCGTTCTGGCTCGGCTTCAACGACATGCAGTGGGAGCTGCTCATCATCCTGGTGGGGGCCACGCTTGGCTTTGGCGCGGTCGGCTTCGTGGACGACTGGTGCAAGGTTCACCGCGGCGTCGGCATCACCGAGCTGCAGAAGTTCGCTGGTGTGCTTTTCTTCGCTTTGGCCGCCGCCGTCGCGCTCAATCGGCTGATCGTGTTCCCGCACCTCTCCGCGCGCTTGGCCTATCCGCCCTATCGCGATATTCCCTGGCTGGGCAATGTGCTGGTCCACACACAATACGCCTGGATCATCTTCTTCATCCTGATGACCGCCACGGTCGCCACCACCACCTCGCTGGCAGTGGACTTCGCCGACGGCATGGACGGCCTGGGCGGTGGACTGCTGGTCAGCGCCGCGCTCTCATTTGCCGCCATCCTGCTCGGCCAGGAGAACGACGAGCTATGGCCCGCCGCGATCTGCGCACTCGCCATCGCCGGCGCGGCGATGGGCTTCCTGCCCTTCAACTGGCCATCCTCATGGAAGGCCAAGAGTCCCGCGTTCGGCAGTCGCCGCGCACGCATCATCATGGGTGATACCGGCTCGCTGTCGTTGGGCGGACTGCTGGCACTGGTGGCGGTCATCAGCCGCAACGAGTTCGTGCTGATCTTCATCGGCGGCGTCTTCGTGCTCGAAGGCCTCTCCGCACTCATCTCGGCACGCATCCTGGTCCGCTTCTACCGCCGCTTCCTGGTGCTCGAACGCTTCAACTCCGGCCGCGGCTTCGCCCATACCGAGTTCCCGCTGCCCTTCCTGGCGACTCCCATGCACCACCACTTCGACCTGCTCAATTGGGATCGTAAGCGGTTGGTCTACGGGGCCTGGCTGCTGGGCGCCGGGCTGGGTGTGCTTGGCTTCGCCAGCATGAGCGGCACCTTCACCTGGGAGCGCTACCTCGCGCGCTTCGCCGCCCTGCTGTTGATCGTCTTCATCTGGCAGACCGGCGCCTGGTCGCGCAGCTTTTTCATCGGGCTGGCCCGCCAGCCGGGCGCGCCAGAGCAGGAACCAGCGCGCCTCGCGCTCTATTACGGCTTCCCCTTCAAGCTCTTCGGCCGTAAGCTCAACGGCCGCATTGACATCACCGAAGTGACCAACGAGGCGCTGGCCTCGCCGGCCGAGCGACTGCTGCTGTGGCAGCGCATGCCGGTCTTCGACGCCCGCGCGATTCTGGGCTATATCTGCTATCGCGCGGGCTCACTCGAAGACGCGCGCCGCGTCTGGGCACGCCTGCCCACGTTGAATCTCAAGTACCGCCCGGAGATCGCCGAGATGCTAGCGGATGTTCGTCTCACGCTGGCGGTGGAGTCCGATGCCGCGCTCGATGACGGCGACGACGGCGGCCAGGCTGGCGCGCCGTCCGATCCTGATGCCTCGCCGGGAGAACCGAGCGACCCTTTCTTGGCTGACCCTAACAAGACGCTCGCGACTGCCATGCCACTGTTGCGCGATGGTCCCGGCGCGCAGACGAATCCGCGGGGTGTGTCAGCTTACGGCCCGCTGCAGACCGTCGCGCTGGACGGCAGCAGCCCCAGCCAGCCGTCCGCCGACGATGCGACAGACTCGGCCCTGTGGAGCGCTACTGCCTGGAGCGCCGCGCGCAGCGGCGCGCATCCTATCCCCGACTCATCTGATGCATCTGGTACGCCCAGCGACCCCCGCGGCGACGAGTAGAGACCACCGAGCCGCGCACCGCGCGCAGCGGCTCGCTCATTGTTCCCCGCCACGCTATGGCGGCAGGCCGGCGGTCAGCTCGCCTTCGCGCCCAGCGCCTGGGCATACAGGCGATCGGTCTTGGCGGCCATGATGAAGTCGTTGCGGTGCAGCGCACGGATCTTGTGGGTCCACCAGGTGACTGTCACCCTGCCCCACTCCGTCAGCAGTGCCGGATGATGCCCTTCCT
Source organism: Ktedonobacterales bacterium (assembly GCA_035763125.1). Taxonomy (GTDB): domain Bacteria; phylum Chloroflexota; class Ktedonobacteria; order Ktedonobacterales; family JADMIN01; genus SMAG-U1939. The sequence continues at coordinate 8,884 of DASUBU010000274.1, read as the reverse complement.
CCTCGGCGATGCGGCCGACCGTGTTCGTGAAGTCGAGCGCGTGGACGAAGTTGTCGAAGCGGAACGCGCGTTCCAGCCGCGGCTCGCCCTCCACCTCCACGATGCGCCATGCGGGCACCTGCGCACTGTACTCCGCCTGCTCGGCAGCCGTGACGCCTGGCTCGTCGCCCCGGCAGGCCACACACTTCATGTCGTTCAGCGCCGTCATGTGCTGCTCCTTTCGTGTGGTGTGCGTCCTCTGTTCTCGGCGTGTCATGCTCTCCTATGTGACCACATGACCGCTTGACACCGCCATCGTAGCCTTGATGCTGCGTGCCCGTTCCGCGCTACAATAACCGACTGGCTGTACGACCCGCCAACCTATGCATGCGATTCGAGTCCGGCCAGTATTAGGATAGAGCCGGGACTGGAGAGAGTCCAATGCCAGATGACGACATGGGGGCTGCGCGCAGTCTGACGAACGCCCACAATATCGCGGCCTTTTCCGCTCTTGGACGAGACGAGTGGGTGGAGTTCGGGCCGGAGGGTGACTTCGCACGGCAGCACCTGCTGAATCCAGCGATCTTCGGTCTACTTGGTGAGGTGCGCGGCAAACGCGTGCTGGATGCTGGCTGCGGAGGAGGCTATCTCTCACGGCTGCTCGCGTTGCGCGGCGCGCTGGTGACTGGCGTTGAGCCGGCAGCGGGTGCATACACCTATGCCGTCGAGCAGGAACAGGAGCGCTCGCTCGGCATCACCTACGTGCGGGCGGATCTCTCCGCTGCCGAGGCGCCGGGCCACCTCGTGGGAGCCTTCGATCACTGCATCGCCAGCATGGTGTTCTTCGATATCCCCGACTACGAAGCCGCCATGCGCACCTGTATCTCAGCTCTACGGCCTGGCGGCAGCCTGGTGTTTACACTGCAGCACCCCTGTTTCGAGGAGTCAGCAGTTAGGTGGGTTACCCAGGGCTTTGTCGCTGTGCGTGAATACTCGCGCGAGTACGTCTACGAGCAGCGGATCGGGTCTGCCATCCACCGGCCACTGAGCGCCTATCTCAATCTCGTCATCCGTGAAGGGTGTGATTTGACGGAGATTGTCGAGCCGGTTCTCCCTCCGGAGCTGGCCGAGCCCGGCACACCCGCCGAGCGCAACGTCCACGTCCCCAGCTTCATCGTGGTGGCGGCTCGGCGTCATCTGTAGCGCACTCCAAGCGCGGCTCGCGCCTGGCTTGACGCCGCCCGCCCTCTGCGCATACGATGACCCAGTGTGCGGCGTGCTCTCGCGCGGCGCGCAACGGCACCTGTGCTGCATCGTTCTCTCCTTCTTCGACCGATGAGGACCCGCCTCATGCTCACCGATGGTGTGCGCCGCATAGACCACGTCGCGATCGTCGTGCGCGACCTCGACGCCGCGCTGCGCTTCTATCGCGACACGCTCGGCATCGTTCCCTCGCAGGTGCTCGACTTCCCCTCCGAGGGCGTCAAGATCGCCTTCCTCCCGCTGGGCGGACCTGCCGGCAGCCAGATCGAGCTGCTCCAGCCATCCGATCCGCAGGGCAGCGTCGCGCGCTTCCTGGAGAAGCGCGGCGAGGGCATGCACCACATCTGCCTGGAGGTGGCCGACATCGACCGCGCGCTCGCCGAGCTGCGAGAAGCCGGCGCGTCCGTGCTTGATACCGAGCCGCGTCCCACCGCCGAGGGCCGCGGCATCTTCATCCACCCCAAGGGCACCAGCGGCGTGCTGCTCGAGCTTGTCCAGCGCGACGAGCCTACGCCCAGCGACCACTAGACCGCCGCGCCCTCTATTCTCTCCACGAGGATTCCGTCAATGCAGACGACCCAAGAGAAGCTCGAAGAGCTTCGCCGCCGCAAACGACAGGCCTTGCTCGGCGGCGGCCAGAAGCGCATAGACGCGCAGCATCGCAAGGGCAAGCTGACCGCCCGCGAGCGGCTCGATCTGCTGCTGGACCCTGGTACCTTCCAGGAGCTGGACATGCTGGCCACACTGCGCGCCACCGACTTCGGCCTCAGCGAGCAGCAGGTTCCCGGCGACGGGGTCGTCACCGGGTATGGCCGCATTGATGGCCGGCTGATCTACGTCTTCTCACAGGACTTCACCGTCTTTGGCGGCTCGCTAGGCGAGATCCACGCCGAGAAGATCTGCAAGATCATGGATCTGGCGGTCAAGAACGGCGCGCCCGTGATCGGCCTGAACGACTCTGGCGGTGCGCGCATCCAGGAGGGCGTCGAGAGCCTGGGCGGCTATGCCGATATCTTCCTGCGCAACACCCTCGCCAGCGGCGTCGTGCCCCAGATCTCGGCCATCATGGGGCCGTGCGCGGGTGGCGCGGTCTATTCGCCGGCCATCACCGACTTCATCTTCATGGTCGAGGGCACCAGCCACATGTTCGTGACTGGCCCCAACGTGGTGAAGACCGTCACGCATGAGGAGGTCTCGTTCGAGGAGCTGGGCGGCGCCACCGTCCACAACGCGACCAGCGGTGTGGCGCACTTCTCTTCGCCTAGCGAAGCTGAATGCCTGCACGATATCCGCACGCTGCTCTCGTACCTGCCTTCCAACAACATGGAGGACGCGCCGCTCATCGAAAGCGGCGACCCAGCCGACCGTGCCGACGAAGCGCTTGATACGATCATTCCCGACAACCCCAATCGCCCGTACGACATGAAGGAGATCATCGGCGACGTGGTGGATCGCGGCAGCTTCTTCGAGGTTCAGGCACAGTGGGCGCAGAACATCATCGTCGGCTTCGCCCGGCTCGGCGGACGCTCGGTAGGTATCGTGGCGCAGCAGCCGATGGTGCTGGCGGGCGTGCTCGACATCAACTCGTCCGACAAGGCCGCGCGCTTCGTGCGCTTCTGCGACTGCTTCAACATCCCCATCGTCACGTTCGTGGACGTGCCGGGCTTCCTGCCGGGCCTCCAGCAGGAGACCGGCGGCATCATCCGTCACGGCGCCAAGCTGCTTTTTGCGTACTGCGAGGCCACCGTGCCGAAGGTGACGGTCATCACGCGCAAGGCGTACGGCGGCGCCTACGACGTGATGAGCAGCAAGCACGTGCGCGGCGACATCAACTATGCCTGGCCGACGGCGGAGATCGCGGTGATGGGCGTGGACGGCGCGGTGAACATCGTCTTTAAGGACGAGATCGAAAAGGCCGCCAACGCCGACGAGCGGCGCCAGGAGCTTGTCGCCTACTATCAGCAGACCTTCGCCAACCCCTACATCGCCGCCAGCCGCGGCTACATTGACGAGGTGATCGAGCCGCGCCACACCCGCGAGAAGCTGATCGTCGCGCTGGATATGCTCAAGAACAAGCGCGACACCAACCCGCCCAAGAAGCACGGCAACATCCCTCTGTGAGCTGCCTGTGCACTGGGTAGCCCTGAGCTTGCCCCGCCTATCTCTGCCACGGCCGTGACCCTTGCCGTCCGGCCGCGGGTGGGTGCATGCCCTGCGATCAGCACGCCGTAGCGTCTGGTGCAGCCCCGGTGTCGCCCAGAGCAGCCGTCGGCGCTGGCGCATCGCAGTTGCGTATCTCTACGTAGTGCTCGCGCAAGGCATTGACATATCTCGCATTGCTCCATACTATAGTTTCTTAAGTAACATCACTGACTGTTGCATTGCTTCGACGAAGGGAGGGGAGTTCTCACAGCAGGCGGCCCGCGCCACGCGAGCGAGCGCGGCCAATAGAGGGGTCGCCCGGCCAGATCACAACGCGCGACAACAGAGTGCACAAAGTGCAGCATCCGCATGGGTTGCCCGTCTTGAAGGGAGTTTCGCCCGTGAGCAGTTCTGCCGCACCCGCCACCCGCAATCGTTGGGGCATCGTCGCCGCCGCCGTCATCATGCAGCTTGCTCTGGGCGCGGTCTACGCCTGGAGCGTTTTCGTCAAGCCACTTCAGACCGAACACGGCTGGACCGTTACCCAGGTCTCGCTGACCTTCACCATCGCCATCTTCGCCCTCGGCATCGGCTCCACCATCGGCGGCTTCTGGATGGACCGGGTTGGTCCGCGCGTCGTCGCCACCGCCGCTGGAGTCTGCTACGGACTTGGCGTCTTGCTAGCCGGCTTCTCCGGTGGCAACCTCAACCTGCTCTACTTCACCTACGGCGTCCTCGGTGGCCTGGGCATGGGCCTGGGCTATATCGTCCCCGTCGCCACGCTGGTCAAGTGGTTCCCAGATAAGCGCGGCCTGGTGACCGGCCTGGCCGTCTGCGGCTTCGGCGGCGGCGCGCTCGTCACCGCCCCAATCGCCACGGAGCTCATCAAGGGCAACGGTACCGGGCCGACCTTCATCGTTCTGGGCATCGCCTACCTTGTCATGGTGCTCGGCGCCGCTCAGTTCTATGCCAACCCCCCGCAGGGCTATGCTCCGGCCGGCTGGATACCCTCCGCCTCGGTCGCTGCGCAGCGCGCCACGCGGGACTTCACACGCGCCGAGGCCTTCACCCGAGGCCAGTGGTACGTCCTGTGGTCCATCCTCGCGCTCAACGTCTCGGCGGGCATCATGCTGATCTCGCAGGCCTCGGCGATGGCGCAGGATATCACCAAGGTCAACGCGCTCACCGCCGCCGGGTTGGTCAGCGCGATCTCGATCTTCAACTTCCTGGGCCGCATCTTCTGGGCCTGGCTCTCTGATTTCATCGGCCGCCGCATGGTGTTCATCATCATGTTCGCGTTGCAGACGGTGCTCTTCATCGCGTTGGCCAACGTCTCCGTCTTCGGCCTGTTCCTAGCGTTGGCAGTGATCGTGGCGCTGTGCTACGGCGGCGGCTTCGGCACCATGCCCGCCTTCACCGCCGACTACTTCGGCCCCAAGTACGCCGGCGCGATCTACGGCACGATGCTGACGGCCTGGGGCGTTGGCGGCATCCTCGGCCCAATCCTGATCGCCCAGATCAAGGACCGCACCGGCGGCTACACCGGCGCGCTCTATGTGATCGCCGTCATCATGGCGCTCAGCACGCTGCTGCCGATCCTCGTCCACCCGCCCAGGGTGCGCGAGAGCGTCCAGGCCAGCGCAGCGCCGCAGGTGGCTAGCTAAGCGACGTCCGGTCTGCCACCGGGCTATCCAGCTCAGGGGTGGAGAGGTGGGGCGCTCAGGCGCTTTCGCCCTTCGCCTCTGCGCTGGGCATCCAGATCGCAAGTGCGCGCATGCCGCACGGCGCTCCGCTGCGCCGTCACCCGTCGCTCCGCGTTCGTCTGCTACTATCTATGTAGCAGCGCGAGGTTCATTCGCGCGCTGCTCCTGGCGGCATGGCAACCGCCCGCAAGCACTTTTAGCAGGAGGTGGCCGTCTGATGGCAAAGCGACTGATCGCGCCCTCCCTGTGGGCCAGTTGGAAACCCTTTGGGATGGGGGAGGTCAAACCCCACCACTTCTCTGAGATCGTCAAGACCGCCTGGGAGAACAAGCGGCATCCGTTCTACGCCTGGCGCATCCTCAACAAGGGCTGCTGCGACGGCTGCGCGCTCGGCACGACCGGCATGCACGACTGGACGATGTCGAGCATCCACCTCTGCACCATTCGCCTCAACCTGCTGCGGCTGAACACGATGCCAGCGATGCCCTGGAAGCGCCTGACGACCGATGTCGCGGGGCTGAAAAAGCTCTCCAGCGCAGAGCTGCGCCAGCTCGGCCGCCTGCCGTATCCTATGATCCGCCGGCGCGGCGAGCCGAACTTCCGCCGCGTGAGCTGGGATGAGGCGCTCGATACGGTGGCCAACCGCATGCGCGAGACGCCGCCCGAGCGCATCGCGTTCTACCTCACCTCGCGCGGCCTGACCAACGAGGTCTACTACGTCGCGCAGAAGGCCGCTCGCCTGATCGGCACCAACCACATAGACAACGCCGCCCGCGTCTGCCACTCGCCCAGCTCGGTCGGCTTGAAGCAGACCGTTGGCGTGGGCGCTTCGTCGGTCTCGTACAAGGACTGGCTCGGCACGGATCTGATCGTCTTCGTCGGCAGCGACGTCGCCAACAACCAGCCGGTCGCCACGAAATATCTGTACCTGGCCAAGAAGCAGGGCACGCGTGTCGCGGTCGTCAACCCCTACAAGGAGCCGGGGCTGGTGAAGTATTGGGTGCCGTCGTCGCCAGAGAGCGCGCTGATGGGCACCAAGCTGATGGACGAGTTCTATCAGGTCGGCACCGGCGGCGACATCGCCTTCTTCAACGGCGTGCTCAAGCACCTGATCGAGCAAGACTGGGTAGATCACGAGTTCATCAATCAGCACACGACCGGCTGGGATGACGTGGTCGCCACGGTGGGCGGCCAGACATGGGAGACGCTCGAGCGCTACAGTGGCAGCACGCGCGCCGATATGGTGCGCTTCGCCGAGATGATCCACCGCGCCAAGACGGGCATCATCGTCTGGAGCATGGGCATCACGCAGCACGAGTTTGGCGTCGGCAACGTCAAATCCATCGTCAACCTGCTGCTCTCGCAGGGCTGGTTCGGCAAGGAGCACTGCGGCGGCGTGCCGATTCGCGGGCACAGCGGTGTGCAGGGCGGCGCGGAGGTCGGCGCGGTGCCCGATGCCTTCTGCGGCGGCGCGCCCGTCAACGAGGAGAACGCTGGCAAATTTGCCGAGCAGTGGGGCTTCCCGGTGCCCGACTGGAAGGGCCTGCGCGCCGTTGACATGATTGACTCGGCCTACGACGGCGAGATTGACATCCTCTACGCCAGCGGAGGCAACTTCCTGGAGGTGCTGCCCGATCCCGCCTACGTCAGAGAGGCGCTCGACAAGCTGCCGCTGCGCGTTCACCAGGACATCTACGTGACGAACCAGATGCTGATGGACCCGGCCGATACGGTCGTGCTGCTGCCGGCGCAGACCCGCTACGAGCAGAAGGGCGGCGGCACGGAGACCAGCACCGAGCGGCGCATCATCTACAATCCGGATATCCGCGGCCCCAAGGTGGGCGAGGCGCGCTCGGAGTGGGAGATCTTCCAGGAGCTTGGCGCGCGCGTGCGTCCCAAGTATCGCGAGCGCATGATCTTCCCGAACGCGCAGGCCATCCGCGACGAGATCGCGCGCGTGCATCCGGGCTATGCGGGCATCGAGCGGCTGCGCAAGGCCGGCGATTCGGTGCAATATGGCGGGCGCATCCTCTATCGCAACGGCCAGTTCAAGACGCCCGATGGCAAGGGCCACTTCTCGGCGCTGCAGCCGCCGGAGCTGACGCTGCCGGAGGGCAAGTTCGCGCTCTCCACGCGGCGCGGCAAGCAGTTCAACAGCCTGATCTACAAGGCCAAGGACCCCAACACCGGCGCTGGCCGCGATGCGCTCTTCATGAACAAGGAGGACGCCGACCGGCTGGGGCTGCGCGAGGGCGACCGGGTGCTGGCCTCCAGCGACAACGGCCAGACGATGGAGTGCCACGTGCATATCGCGCAGATCAAGCCGCGCAACGTGCAGGCCTACTGGCCAGAGTGCAACGTGCTGATCCGCCGGCGGGTGTGCGACGTGCAGGCCGGTGTGCCGGACTACAACGCGATCGTCGAGCTGACGCCGATCCGCGAAGGCGAACCGGCGGCGGTCGGCGCTGGCGCACAGAGAAGCGCGAACGCCTAGGCGCCGAGCGTCTCGCCTCCCCGCTCATGCGGGAACCTCTGCCCCTCCCGAGCCTGGGAGGGGCAGAGCGCATCTTACGGCGGAATCGTTTCAGGCAAGCAAACGCCCGCCGCGGTCCTGCGCAACTAGCAGCGGCCATTGCGGCTGGTCGCCTCGCGGCCCGAAGTGCTGCGGCGAATCCCGCTCCGGCAGGGGCGGGAAATGTGGATTCAGCGAGGCTGCGACAGGCGTGCCGCCTCGTTTGCTTGTTTCTGGGCGAGACGGGCGGCATTCTCCGCAGCTACCTTGAGCCGCACGCCCCGCCAGGATGCACGCAACGCCAATCGGTAGCGGCGCAGCTTTAGAGCCGCCACATAGAGATTCAACCACCACTGCCAGTGCCCGTCATGCAGTGTGACGGCCTGCTGAAAGGTGGCCAGCGCCTGGGCGTACTGTCGCACTTGCATGCCCGCGTAGCCCAGGTTTGCCCACCACTCGGCCTCTCCAGCATACAGCCGACACGCCCGCTCATACGCACGCATGGCGGCAGCGTAGCGTCGCTGCACCTCGTGCGCTGCCCCCAATGTCGCCCACGCACGGGCATTGTCTGGCTCCAGGTTCACCGCGCGTTCAGCAGCCGCTGCCGACTCCGCCAGACGGCCCAACCGGTGCAGTTCGTACGCCTTCCGTATCCACCCATCGGCATGCGTCGGGTCGAGCGTCAGCGACTGCTCCATCGCCGCCAACGCTTCTTCGTGCTGTCCCAATTCGTCCAGTGTCTCGGCCTTCGCGTGCCACAGCAGAGGGTCACGAGGAGCCAGAACGAGCCCGTGCTCGAACGCATCCAGAGCCTGCGCATAGTGCTGCAGCCGCAAGCACATTGACCCCAACTCTAGCCAACCGATCGCGAGCTGAGGATCGAGGGTTACCGCTTCCTGATAGGCCGCGAGGGCATCCTCGAAACGCTCCAGGTTCATCAGCGCGATCCACCGCTGATGCCCAGCAGTCGTGTAGTCTGGTTCCCGTGCCAGCACCTGCTCCAGCACCGTGAGGGCGTCCTCGTATCGCTGCTGCTCGCAGAGGGCGATCGCGGCCTCTAGCGTTGGCTCTTCTCCGCCAGTATGGTCCATCGCCTCGCCGCCAATCACCCGCTGCCAATCCCGCACGGCTCGTGAAGCCGCTGGCGAAATGGCTGCGGTCCGGGTCAGGCTTCGCTAGCGCTCGAAGGGACCACTGCCAGCGATGCCCAGCGCCGCGCGGCCAATGCCGATCGCCACGAAGAGCGCGATGGCCTCGACGAAGAGGAACATCGGGATCCACAGCC
>DASUBU010000273.1:0-46045 GCA_035763125.1 Ktedonobacterales bacterium | reverse complement strand
GAGGTCGCGCTGACCCGCGAGGAATACGGCCGCATCGCCGCACTGCTGGGTCGCGCCCCCAACCACGTCGAGCTGGGCCTCTTCGGCGCCATGTGGAGCGAGCACTGCGGCTACAAAAACAGCCGCCCGCTCTTGAAGCGCTTCCCCACCAGCGGCCCACGCGTGCTGCTGAAGGCGGGCGAGGAGAACGCCGGCGCGGTGGATATCGGCGGCGGGCTGGCGGTGGTGATGAAGATCGAGAGCCACAACCATCCCAGCGCCATCGAGCCGTACCAGGGCGCCGCCACCGGCGTCGGCGGCATCGTGCGCGACATCTTCACGATGGGCGCGCGACCCGTCGCCCTGCTCGACTCCCTGCGCTTCGGTCCGCTCGGCGAGCCGCGCAACCGCCACCTGTTTCATGGCATCGTTGGCGGCATCGGTGGCTATGGCAACTGCCTGGGCATCCCGACCGTCGGCGGCGAGGTCTACTTCGACGCGACCTACTCCGGCAATCCGCTTGTCAACGCGATGTGCGTCGGGCTGATCGAGCTGGGCCAGCTGATCCCCGCGCGCGCCGAAGGCCCCGGCAACCCGGTCCTGCTGGTCGGCGCCAGCACCGGCCGCGACGGCATCCACGGCGCGACCTTCGCCTCGGTCGAGCTGGACGAGGCCTCGGAGGAGCGGCGCCCCGCTGTGCAGGTGGGCGATCCGTTCACCGAGAAGCTGCTGATGGAGGCCTGCCTGGAGCTGCGCGATAAGGGCTGGATCGTCGGCATGCAGGATCTGGGCGCCGCCGGGCTGACCAGCTCATCGGTCGAGAGCGCGCACAAGGGGCACGCCGGCATCGAGCTGGACGTGCTGAAGGCGCCGCGCCGCGAGTCGGGCATGACACCCTACGAAATGATGCTCTCCGAGAGCCAGGAGCGCATGCTGGTGATCGCCAAATCCGGCCACGAGGCCGATGTGCGCGCGCTCTTCGACCGCTGGGAGCTGCACTCGGAGGTCATCGGCCACGTCATCGCCGAGCCGGTGATCCGCGTGAAGGAAGGCGCGGCCGTGGTGGCCGAGGTGCCCACGCGCCTGCTGACAGATGAGGTGCCAGCCTACATCCGCGAGGGTGTCCAGCCAGCCGAGCTGGAGCGGCTCTGGGCGTTCGACTACGCCGCGCTCGCCGCTGCGCTGCCCGCGCAGGGCGAGGCGCTGCTGCGGCTGCTCGCCGCCCCTGATCTCTGCGCCCGCGAGGACGTCTATCGCACCTACGACACGATGGTCGGCACCAACACACTGCTCGGCCCAGGCTCCGATGCCGCCGTGGTGCGCGTGCGCGACGAAGCCGCGGACCGTGACACGGGCAAGGCGATTGCCGTCTGCACCGACGGCAACGGCCGCCTGACCTACCTCGACCCCTACAACGGCGGCGCGCTGGCGGTGGCGGAGGCCGCGCGCAACGTCGTCTGCGCTGGCGCGACCCCGCTCGCGCTGACCAACTGCCTCAACTTCGGCAATCCTGAGAAGCCGGAGATCTACTACCAGCTCGAACAAGCCATCAGCGGCATGGCCGCCGCCGCTCGCACGCTCGAAACGCCGGTCATTTCCGGCAACGTCAGCCTCTACAATGAGTCGTTCGGCCAGGCGATCTACCCCACGCCGGTCGTCGGCATGCTCGGCCTGATCGAGGACCGTCCACCCACGCCGAGCGCCTTCCAGGCGGTCGGTGACGTCGTGCTGCTGCTCGGCGATCTCGCCGCCGATCCCGCGGACCTGGGTGGCAGCACATATCTGGCCGCGCTGCACGGCGTCGTCGCGGGCCGCCCGTCGCGGCTCGATCTCGACCGCGAGCGCGCGCTCCAGCGCTGCCTGCTCGACGCCATCACCGCCGGACTCGTTCTCTCGGCGCACGACTGCTCGGACGGCGGGCTGGCGGTCGCCCTGGCGGAGTGCGCGCTGTGGTCGGGGCTGGGCCTGCACGGCGAGGCGCGGGCGCTTGCCGCGGCCGATACAGATGATGCGCTGGCGGTCGCGGGCCTGCTCTTCGGCGAGGCGCCCTCGCGCATCGTCGTCTCAGCCGCCCCCAAGGACGCCGACGCGCTCATTGCCCGCGCAGAGGCCGCCGGCATTCCCGTCATGCGGCTGGGCACGGTTGGCGGCGATCGCCTCAGCCTGCCGCCACTGCTCGACGTGCCGGTGGCCGAGCTTTACGCGGCCTGGCGAGGTGGGCTGGCCGCCGCGCTGGAAGGCGACACTGTCGCGAGCGCGGAGTGATCGCCAGCGAGCGCGAGAGGCAGTTCCCGCGCTCAGCGCGGGAGGTGCACAGGCATCACCACCGTCAGCCCCTGGATGCCGGTGGGTGTGGCGCGCAGCAGCGAGATGCGCACCGGCGTGCCTTCGGCTAGACGCTCCAGATGGCGGCGGATGTCGTCCACGGTGGCGATGGCCTGGTCATCCATCTTGTAGATCACGTCGCCCGGCAGAACCCCTGCTCGCTCGGCGGGTCCACCCGGCCCCACCTGCACCACCTCAACGGCGGTGGGCTTCTCGATATGCAGCTGACTGCGCAAGGACTGCGGGAGCAAGCCCTCCTGACCGGCAACCCCGATTCGTGGCCGCCGCACTTTGCCGTCCTTCATCAGCGCGCCGGCCACCCAGTGCACGGTGTTGACGGGAATCGAGAACGAGAGGCCCTGCGTCATCTGCAAGACCGCTACGTTGATGCCGATCACCTCGCCACGCGAGTTGACCAGCGGGCCGCCGGAGTTGCCGGGATTGATCGGCGCGTCGGTCTGGATGATATCCTCGATTAGCCGGCCACCATAGCCGGGCAGCGTGCGGTGGAGCGCGCTGACGATGCCGGTGGTCACGGTGCTTTGCAGGCCGGCCGGGCTGCCGATGGCGATCACGAGCTGCCCCACCTGGAGCTTATCCGAGTCGCCCAGCGTGGCCGTGGGCAGGGTCGTGCTCGAACTGCCCGCGCGCACCACGGCGACATCGGTCTCTGGATCCTCGCCCACCAGCTGCCCCGGCAGATCGGTGCCATCGGCGAGCGTCACGACGATCTTGCGCGCGCCGTCTACGACATGGCTGTTGGTCAAGATGTAGCCATCGGGGGTGAAGATCACGCCACTGCCAGCGCCCTGTGCCTCGCGCCGCAGCACGCCGCCCATCCCCCGCTCCGCGATGGCCTTGGTCACGCCAATCTGCACCACCGCCGGCCCGACCTTCTTGACCACTGCGATCACGCTGCGCGAGTAGGCGTCCAGTGCCTCGGTGTCTTCCACCGCCACCGGGCCTCCCACCTGACCGCTCATCTGTTGATCGTCCGAGCGCCGAAACCACCCCATCTGCGCACCCTCCCGGCGGCCAGCGGCCATCCCACATGCCTGAGTCTATTCTTCAGTGTAGCACAGGCTCGCTCGCCATGCGTACGCGAACCAGCCATGCGAGTGGCACCACTGGTATAGCATGCTGGTGGTTATGGGTGAGCCTTCAGCAAATGATAGCGTGTTGGAGGCAGGTGGCGATGGAGGCGACTTCGAGGGGTAGCAGGCTGGATGTGGGAGGAGACCCCGTGGTGGCCCGCATCGTCATGGCGGGCATCGCCCTGAAATGTTGTACAGATGAGGCTGCTGAGTGTGATATACTCCCCGGACACGTACGCCTCTGCACACTGTGCCGGATATGCCAGGCGGGCACGGAGACGGAGGAGGGGGGTAGGCATGGTCAAGGAACACGACCGGAACGGCGCAACGCCCCACCAGATGGAAGTCCAGCCGCGCAGAGGCCGAGTACGGCTGGCGACACACGCCGCCGAGGATGCTGCGGGCGCTTTCCGCGCGACCGCAGAGCTTGCCGAGGTGGGTATCTGCCACACAGACCTGGATGGCCGCTTTCGCTACGTCAACCCAGCGCTCTGCCAGCTTACGGGCTACCCCCACGCGGCGCTGCTCGGCCTCACTTTTCGGGACATTATCCATCCCGATGATGTGGAGGAGACGCTGGCCCACGTCCGCCGTCTCCTTGCCGGCGAGACGCCGACATTCCGCCTGGAGCAGCGCTTTCGCCGGCAAGATGGTGCTGTGATTTGGGGGCGTGCCAACATGGCGCTGCACCGTGCCGCATCTGGCACGCCCGCATACGTCGTCGCCACCATCGAGGACATCACCGAACGCAAGCGGCTGGCAGAGCAGCTCGACCCGGCCGAGCAGACGCGAGAGCGGGCCGCAGCACAGACATCGGAGAGCCAGCAGCAGGCCAGCGACCTCGCCGCGATCTTCGAGGCAATCACCGACCTCATTGTCGTCTTCGACACTTCCGGCCACGTCCGGCAGGCGAACCGGGCGACCCGTGATTTCGGAGGGCCGCATCCGACACTCGAAGCGGGACGACAGCAGCTTAGGCTTGCAGACGTGCACGGCCAATCTCTCCCGCCTGACCAGTGGGTGTCCGCGCGCGTGCTGCGCGGCGAGATACTCACCGGCGACCAGGCGATCGACATGCATGCTTATGCAGGCGCGGGGCGTGAGGTGCTGTTCAATGTCAGTGGTGCGCCTGTGCGTGATCGGCAAGGGCAGATTGTGGGCGGTGTCATCGTCCTGCGCGATGTGACGGAGCGCCGCCGGCTGGAGCGGCGCACCCAGGACGTGTTGCAGGCCCTGCTGCAGATGGCCGAGACGCTGGTTGCTCTACCCTCTCCCGCCGTCACTGACTCGACTACCGTATCGCTCCCTGGAATGGGCCGCGCCGCGACGCCCGCGCTGAATCCGGTGGTGCAGCGGTTGGCCGAGTCAGCCCGGCACGTCTTGGGGTGCCAGCGTGTCGGCCTTGTCGCGCTGAAGGTGGGTAGCGACATCATGCATCCGCTGGCGGCGGCTGGTATGCCTCTGGAGCAGGTGGCAGCCTGGTGCACAGGCCTACAGGACCGGAGCATGACCGAGTTTATCGGGACCGAGCGCATGCAGGCGCTGAGAGTGGGCGAGGCGGTGCAGCTCGATCTGGAGCGGCAGCCACTGCGCGGTGTGGCGAAGGGTGGTCCCGTGGCGCTGGCCGTGCCGCTGCGGCTGGGTGACCAACTAGTGGGCGCGCTGGCTCTGGGCTATGAGCACGAGCCACACGCCTATACAGACGATGAGCTTGCACTGGCGGGAGCCGTCGGGCAACTGGCGGCGCTGATCGTCGAGCGCGATCGGCTGCTGCAGGAGCGCGAGGATGCGCGCGCCAAGGCGCTGGCGCTGCTGGAGGCGAACCGGCGGATGGATGAGTTTCTGAGCATCGCCGGCCATGAGCTGCGGACCCCGCTGACGAGCCTGTTGGGCAACCTGCAGGTGCTTGCACGGCGGCTTGCGCGCGCGGCAGGTGAGGGCGCAACACAAGAGAACCTCGCCAGTCAGCTACACATGGTGAGCACGATGCTAGAGCAGATGGACCGGCAGGGGTGGCAGCTCAGCCGGCTCGTCAGTGATCTGGTGGATGCCTCCCGCACGAAGGCTGGTGCGTTGGAGCTTCGCCTGCAGACCTGCGACCTGGCCGGGATCGTTCGCCAGACGGTGGAGGAGCAGCGTCAGGCACATCCGCAGCGCAGCATTGCTCTGGCGCTGTCTGGGGATGCCGCGGCGCTGGTGACGGCGGACGCCGACCGTGTCGGACAGGTGGTCACGAACTATCTGACCAACGCGTTGAAGTATTCGCGCGAGGACCAGCCCGTAGAGGTACGCTTGAGCGTGCAGGGTGGCTTGGCGCGCGTCACCGTGCGCGATTACGGCCCTGGCTTGCGGCCCGAGGAGCAACCTCGGATCTGGGAGCTGTTCCACCGCGCAGCGGGCGTTGAAGTGCAGTCGGGATCGGGCGTCGGCCTGGGACTGGGCCTGCATATCTGCAAGACCATTGTCGAGCGCCACGGCGGACAGGTGGGCGTTGAGAGCGAGGTGGGCCATGGCGCAACCTTCTGGTTCACGCTGCCGCTAGACACCGATGCCTGAACCGCCAGCACTGATCGCAGCACGTCCCTTGTCCGTTTAGAAATTTGGCAAGACTCCGTTCAGATGAGCGATGCGGCTGGCTCGGCGCGGACGAGGGGACATCATTAGATCGTATTCACTGGCAGCGCTCTCGCGCGCCGGGAGTTGGCGGTGCGCGGGTGCCACCTCGGCGGTGTCGTCGCCTACGAGCATGCACTCACTATCACGCCCATCGATGCCGCGTCCTGCAACAACATGGCCGTTGCCTCTATAGCTGCCAGCAACTGGGGGAGGCCGTCGCCGCCTATGACCGTGCGCTGGCGATTCGTTCGCGTTACATCGTGACCTGCACGACTAAGGCGGTTGATCTGCGCCGGGCAGGCCGGGATGCGGAGGCGCAGGAGGCGGAGCAGCGGGCGCTGCGTGAGGCGTGAGGCGTGAGGCGTACGTCACCCCTACGGCGGGGCGGAATCGTTGTGGTGGGGCGCGAGAGTGAGCATGACCACATTCCCCGTGTGACACCCACAGCGTATAATGTGGGGCGAGTGTGAAGACCGATCAGGGGGAGTCGGTCGCAGCGGGAGGCTGGATGGATAACCTCGTCGGGCAGAGCCTCGGCCAGTACCAGGTGCAAGAGGTGATCGGCATCGGCGGCATGGCGCAGGTCTACAAGGCCTATCAGCGCTCGCTGGACCGCGATGTGGCGATCAAGGCGATCTCGCTGCAAGCCAACAGCGCCCGCGATCCGCACTTTGCCGAGCGCTTCACCGCCGAGGCGCGGCTGGTGGCCAAGCTGAGCCATCCCAACATCGTGACGGTCCACGACTACGGCGAGGAGCAGGGCTGGGCCTACCTCGTGATGGAGTACATCGCGGGGGGCACGCTGCGCGACCGCATGGTGCGGGCGGAGCAGCAGCAGCAGCGGCTGGATCTCGCGCTGAGCCTGGAGCTGCTGGCGCAGGCGGCGCTGGCCCTGGAGAACGCGCACCTCAACGGCATCGTCCACCGCGACGTGAAGCCGGCCAACATGCTGCTGCGCACCGAAGATCAGCTACTGCTCACCGACTTCGGCATCGCCGCGATCCTGGAGGCCACTGCCTACGCGGGCGGCGGTGGGCCAGCCGGCACACCCCAGTACATGGCGCCGGAGCAAGGGCTGCCCAACGGCATCATTGACGCCCGGACCGATATCTACGCGCTGGGCGTGGTGCTCTTCCAGGCCGCGACGGGGCGTCTACCCTTCGACGGCGACTCGCCGACCGCCATCATCGCGCGGCAGATCAACGAGGTGCCGCCGCGCCCCGCGCAGTTTGTACCGGGCCTGCCGCCGCGCGTGGAGCAGATCATCCTGCGGGCAATGGAGAAGGCGCAGGTGCGGCGCTACCAGAGCGCACGCGAGATGGCCGACGCACTGCGCGGAGCAGCCTACGAAGCGCAGCGGGCGGCGGCGCAGGCGGCTCAGATGCAGGGACAGGGCCACGCCGGACAGGCGACGGTGCGTGCGAATGGGCACCAGCCGCAGGTGGCTGTGCTGCCGCTGCCCGTAATGGGCGTGCCAGGGCAGCCAGGGACGTGCTTCCGCTGCGGCGCCGCCAACAACCCGCAAAACCGCTTCTGCACGGTGTGCGGATACGATCTCTCGGGCGTCCGCGCGAACGTGGATCGCTATCTGGTGAATGGGCGGCCGCTGCGGTGTCGCATCTCGCTGCGCAACGGTGTGACCCAGGGACGGTGGTTCGTGCTGCACCAGGACGTGACGAGCATCGGACGGATCGCCGGCAACGATGTGATGATTCCCGACGGAACCGTCTCGCGTAACCATGCGCGGCTGAGCTTCCGCAAGGGGCTGTGGTGCATCGAGGATCTGAAGAGCTCGAACGGCACGTTCGTCAACGGCAGGCGGTTGGCGGCGGAGCCGGTGGCGCTGAAGCACGGCGATGAAGTGCGCTTCGGCGACGACTACGCCCTCTTCGAGCTGCTCGTCTAGACGCTGTCCCGCGCGGTGTATGCCGGTGCGCGGACACGGCCGTCTTCTGTGCCATCTCCGCGCTGTGGTATCTGGCTGTGTCGGGCGCTGGTTCCTCACACGGCGCGGCCATGACACAGCATGAGCAGATGTGGCCGACGTCCGTCCACGTGGCGCTGGTCAGCATCCGCCAGGTGGTCCCGGCCGTGTGAGCGTGCAGCCCCCGGCTTACCCGTGTGCCTCGGCGTCATGGTCGGCGAAGTAGCCGGCGGTGCGCCAGGGGCCACAGCCGGCGATGAAGGGCTGCATGAGCGCGCGCTCGGCCTGCACAGTGTGATTGAGATCGTGGGCGGCCCACTCGTGCAGCAGCTCGCCGAGCGTGACGAGACCACGCTCGCTATGGCGGGCAGTGCGCTCCAGGTCAGCGGGAGTGAGCTGCGCAACGAGGGCCAGCGACTGCCCGCGCAAAGCGGCGAAGTCGCGCGCCATCTCGGCTGAACGGCTCAGGTCCGCCGGCGGCTGCGCGCCAGGGTCGAAGCTTGGGAAGTCCTGGCCGGCGAGGAACGCGCGGATACGGGGAGGGAAGACGAAGCGCTCGGTGTCGCGCAGGTGACGCAGGCACTCGGCGGCGGCCCACTGTCCCGGCGCGGGCGGCCGAGTGATGAGGTCTACAGGCAACGACTCGGCGAGGGACAGCCAGCGGGCAGAAGTGGTGGCGAGGACGGCGCGGACACGAGGAAGGAGATCGTCGGGCTGCATGTGGCGCTCCTGATGGTCTGATTGGAACGCTCGGTCTGATGTGACGCGGATTGCAGGTTGGGCTCCCGCCCTTAGAAGGTAGCATCGGCCACGGGACGGCGCCAGCCGGCACCCACGTGCGTCTCTGCTAGGCGTAGCTGAATATGTGCAAAAAGGCGCACGTTGGGCGCCCAATCGCACCAAAGTTGATTTGGTACGCGCATTGCGGAAGCATCGCCGGTGGCCAACAATACGTCCGTTCGGCCCCAGGGAGGAGTGCTGCCATGCTCGAACGAGGTCTTCGTATCGCCCGAACACGCGCCGCGCCTCTCGTGATCGTCTTCGGCAGCCTGGCAAGCTTTGTCTTGGGGCAGACCCTGCATACGCAGCTCAGCCGCCCAGAGACGGTTGCGCAGGCATCGCATTCCATCGCCGGCATCAACGGCGCGCTCGGCCCCGTGCTCGTTCGGAGCGCCCCCGCGGCACGACTCGCCGGCGCCGCTCAACATCCGAAGCGCGAAAGCCAGGGACACGGCAAGGAGAAGGACGGCGGCAGCGAGCACAACAACCATGGCGGCGGCAAGGGCAGCGGGCACGGAGACCGCGGAGGCGGCGACTAAACGGGACCGACCGGTGGCACCTGGTGCCTTGCGGACTACCGCGCCCGCACTCTACAATGGCGCGGTCGGATTCGGGCGGCGCGAGAAACCAATCCTGGATCCATCTCCCTTTGAGAGAGGCAGCAGTGATGTCGAAGGCATCTGGGCACACGACGTGTGCCGTCATCCGTTCCGGCGAGACCTATACCGGCAAGCAGGGGTTGGAGTACTTCTCCGGGATCTCGGCGCAGAGTGTGGGGGCACAGGGCCTCTGCATGCACCTGCTGACCATTCCGCCAGGAGGACGCGCCAAAGCGCATCTCCACGCCAACCACGAGACGGCGATCTATATCCTGCGGGGGACCGCTGAGATGTGGTATGGCGAGGGGCTGCGCGAGCGCCTCACGGCGACGGCGGGTGATTTCATCTACATCCCCGCCGGCATGCCGCATCTGCCGGCCAACCACAGCACGACCGAGCCGGCAGTGGCGGTGCTGGCTCGCACCGATCCCAACGAGCAAGAGAGTGTTGCGCTATTGCCTGAGCTGGACGGAGAGATCGGGACGCCCTCGTGATTCCACACGCGGTCGTTACGGGGCGTTCCGGAGCGGCGCTATCGTCTCGCGCGCCGCACGTCACCGCGCGACGGCTGGCGTCGTATCCTCTTCGATAGCGCGAGACGGCGTCCAGCCTTGCGCGGCTGGACGCCGTCCACTGCATCGTCAGTCAGAGCACGCCGCGATCACACGCGATGCGTCAGCCAGGGCGTGAAGTCCACCGTGCCCTGTACCGTCGAGCAACCGGGTGCGCCGGGGCCGCCGGAGCAGCCCCAGTAGTTGCGCGTGGCATCAACCACGCCACCGCCGGCATTCTGGACGCCGATAGCGCCATCGCCGAGCAGATTGTTGTGGTGCAGCGCCAGGCTCCAGGCGATCGAGCGCCACGCGCAGGCACCTGTGGAGATGATGCCGCGCGCCCGCCTGCACACGCGGGCTGGGCGGTGGTTGTCGCTGCATGCCTCGCGGTTGACCGGACCTTCCGCCGCTGGGCAGATCGCGGTGATCTTAGAGCCGGCCCGCCCGGCAGAGGTCGCATCGCTGGCCCTGCTCGCCTATGCCCTCACAGTGCGGGAGGCGCAGGTGGCCCAGCTTATCCTGAAGGGCGACTCGACCGAGAACATCGCCGCCACGCTCACCATCTCAGTGCTGACGGTGCAGCAGCATCTCAAGGCGATCTTCGACTAGGTTGGGGTGCGCAGCCGGCGCGAACTGGTAGGACATATCTTCGCGCGGCACTACTGGCCGGCCTATGCACGCTCAAGTGGGGTAGCCCCTGACGCCTGGTCACCCGACGCGTGAAGGCGCATGATAGCCGGCGGACTTGCCGCTGTCAGTTCAAGCATGCCTAGCTTGTCCGCGCATCGGCGCCTTTGGCTGCCGGCGCTCCGGTCGAGGCGGGCTTGCCTTCGACGAGCAGTGCGGCGGCCAGCGCCGAGCCCAGCGCCAGGGCGGCGCCGATCAGCATCGCGACTCGGAAGCCGCTGACGAATGCGGCGTCTATGGCGTGCGAGACGGCGGCGGCAGTGGCGGCATCGAGGCCGGCGGGCGGCTGTGTGCCCGCCAGGTGTGCTGCCTGCGCGCCGAGGGTATCTCGGAGGGCGGGGGTGGCGCCCAGCGCCGCGAGCTGCGCATCGAGCGAGGTGGCGAAGACCGAGACCACCACCAGATTCAGCACGGCGATCGCCAGCAGCCCAGCGGCACGCGAGACGGCATTATTGATGCCGGAGGCGGTGCCGGCATGGTCGGTGGGCACGGAGTTCATGACGGCGGTGGTGAGCGGCGCGATCACGATCGCCATACCCAGGCTCAGCACCACCGTCGCCGGGAAGTAGGTCGTCCAATAGCTGCCGCCGATGCCTGGTACGGCGAAAAGCGCGAAGCCAGCGGCGGCGATGCTGGCGCCCAGGACCAGTGGCAGCCGCGCGCCGTAGCGGGCGATCAGGCCGCCGGTCCAGCGTGAGAGCGCGAAGATGATCAGCGTCATTGGCAGCAGCGCGGCGCCCGCGGCAGCTGGCGAGTAGCCCTGCACCTGCTGCAAGTTGAAGGGAAAGAAGTAGAGCGCGCCGCCCAGCGCCGCATAGAGCAGCAAGGTGAGCAGGTTCGTGCCGCTGAACGTGCGCGAACGGAAGAGGCGCAGCGGCACCATCGGCGTCACGCCCGCGGATTCGGCGCGCGCCTCATGCCAGACGAAGACCACCAGCCCCACCGCCCCGATCAGCAGGGCCAGCACGACGAGTGGCGCACCCAGCCCCAGCGCGCTCGATTCGATCAGGCCGAAGACGAGCGCGCCCAGCCCGACCGTGGCGAGACCCGCACCGAGCACATCCAGCCGGCCCCTGGCGGTCTCGTCGCGGCTCTCTGGCACGTGCAAGAACGTCACGGCGAGCGTAATCGCCGCCAGTGGCACGTTGATGAGGAACACCCAGCGCCACGATGCGGCCTGCACCAGCCAGCCGCCGAGCACAGGCCCCAGCGCCGAGGTGATGGTGGTGAAGCCAGCCCAGGTGCCGATGGCCGCGCCGCGGCGCCGCTCATCGAACGAGGCGCTGATGATGGCCAGGCTGCCCGGCACCAGCAGTGCGCCGCCGACGCCCTGCAACGCGCGGGCCACGATCAGCACCAGCATGTTCGGGGCGATGCCGCAGATCACCGAGGCAAGCGTGAAGAGCGCGATGCCGGCC
Organism: Ktedonobacterales bacterium; assembly: GCA_035763125.1. Classification (GTDB taxonomy): domain Bacteria; phylum Chloroflexota; class Ktedonobacteria; order Ktedonobacterales; family JADMIN01; genus SMAG-U1939. The sequence continues at coordinate 34,069 of DASUBU010000273.1, read as the reverse complement.
GCGAAGATACGCCGCCGGCCGAGCCGGTCGCCGAGCGCCCCACCAACCAGAATCAGCGCCGCGAGGAAGAGCGAATACGCCTCGATCACCCATTGGACGGTATCGGCGGGCGCGCCGAAGTCGCGCTGGATGCTCGGCAGGGCCACGTTGACGACCGTGCCATCTATGAACGACATGCTCGAGCCGAGGATCGTGGCGGCCAGCACCCAGCCGGCTGCGCTTGGTGTGCACGGCGCGACGGCGGGTCGCGCGGCGATCACGCCTTCATCACACGGCGGCTTCACCAGGTGGGCCACAGGACTCCTCTCCCTCGCATCGTGAACACCGGCCTTCGTCCGTCTACCGGGACTAGAGCACTAGCGTCGCTACGTCCCATCTGCTACTCTTGGGCTGAGTTGGATCGGGTTGATTGGGCCGAGTCGGTGGACTCAACACAGTATCGCACGCTCGAACAAAGGAGATACACACCATGCCGACGTCACAGGAGCGCGAAGCCTTCCTGCGGGGATGGCAGGCGGCGATGGACGAAGTGATCGCCGTGCTGGATAGCGAGATGCAAGAATGGCGCGACGAAGAGCGCGAAGCGAGCGCTTCAGGCGAGTACAAGCTGCCGGGCAGCTTCGCGTTGGAGGAGGTCAGCGGCAGCTTCAGGGGCCGGCGTGATCTGCTGGCCTGGGTGAAGCAGAATGGCCCCGCAGCTCAAATGCAGGGCAATCCGGCGCTGGTGGAGGCGCTCGACGCGCTCATGGAGGATCGCGCGACCAGCGAGCAGCGGGCAGCGCTGGGATTGGCGCCGGTGGCGACTTCGTCCGGCGGCGAGGTGGTGGAATAGGACAGTGCGAGAGGGCATGCTTGCCCCCGGCTGCCCGTCGGCATGCGTTGTGCGATGGAGCCCCGAGCGTCGCGATTGCGACGGGGCGTGCCGCGCACGCCTGCCGCACAGCACCTCACTGCATGTGGTGCAAAGGCGACAAGGAGGCAACCTCGTGAGTGGACCGCATCTCACCAACGACCAGCTCGATCCCAACTGGCAAAGCGTTCCTGACGGCACGCCAGTCTATACCGCTGACAGGCGTCAGCTCGGCACCGTGCTCTACAAGCGCGACCTCGGGCTGTACGTTCGCGGCAGTGGCCCTGATATCTACTTGGTCACGCCGCAAGATATCGCCCGCGTCGAGCCGAACGGCGTCTATCTGGTCGTCAAGCAGGGCGAAGCATTGGTAGATCAGACGCCGGAGCCGCCGGAGGCATCGGGCGAAAGCGCCGGCCAGCAAGAGTAGCGCGAGAGGGGGCCGGAGGCGTCCCCACTCCTCGGCCCCGGCCCTCGCTGGCATATCGTTTCCCCATGCGAGTGGAAGGGAAGCAGCGGCGCGATGGAGCGCGAGGCCTTCTACGCGCCGGGCGGCAGGACGAGCGCGACGACGGCGATCAGCGACCACAGCGTGACGAGCTGCACACCCTCCAGCCAGGTGGATTCACCATCGCGGCTGAGCAGCATGAAGACGAAGGTCGCCGCGCCAAAGATGATGATGTCGAGCGGCTGAAACACCAGATTCAGCGGATTGCCCACCGCCAGCCCCACGAAGACCAAGATCGGCACGACCAGCAGGATCATCTGGATCGTCGCGCCGGCCGTCACCGCCATCGTGATCTCCATGCGGTTCTCGCGTGCCGCGCTGATCGAGCCGTAGATCTCTACCATGCCGGCCAGCACCGGAATCACAATCAGGCCAAGGAAGAACTCGAAGGTCTCCAGGTTGGCGTTGGCGGTCAGGATGCCCTCGACGGACTCGGCGAAGTTCTCCGACATCGAGGCCACTCCGGCGGTTGCGATCCCCAGCACCACCACGGCAGCTAGCCCGCGCAGGACCCGATGCTGGTGGAACAGGCCTCGCTCTCCGCGCTCCTCGCGCAGCTTGCGCTTGTGCTCCAGCAGGCCCGCTTTGGCATAGACCGCCTTGGGCGCCTCGCCGCCAGGCAGGCCCGCGACCGCGACTGCTGCCGCGGCTCCGCCCTGCGTGCCCAGCAGCTCGCGCTCGGCTGTCTCGCGCTCCTCGCGGAACAGCGCCTGGGTATCGGGCAGCGTGGGGAGGCCGCCATGCCGCTGCATACGGCGCTGGCGCCGTGCCTCGCGCCGCGCCTGGCGCACCAATGGCAAGTCGTAGCCCTCGCCCAGCCGGAAGACGGCGAAGCCAATATAGGCGAGATAGCTTACCAGCAGCACAACCGCCAGGAAGGCGCTCAGTGGGATGCCAAACGGGAGGTCAAGCTCCTCGCCCAGTGTGCCGCCGCTCAACGGGATGCGATGCACGATCGTCGGCAGGCTCAGCCCGACCACCGCCAGCGCGAACACCGTCGAATATTCACTGGCGTTCTCGGTGTTGAACTTCATCGAGCCGTTGCGCCAGGCGCCGAACAGCGTCGAGATACCCAGACCGAGCAGCGAGTTGCGCACGATCACGCCAGCTACCGAGGCCAGCACGATCTCTGCCGCGTGCGGCACGCCCGAGGTGAGGATGAAGATGCCGATCAGCAGCTCGGCGACGTTGCCAAAGGTGGTGTGCAGCAGTCCGCCGACGAAGGGCCCCAGTAGCTCCGCCAGCTCTTCGACGGCGCTCTCGACGAAGCCAGCCAGCGGAATCAGCGAGAGCGCGGCGAGCGCGAAGACGACGTACTCGATGCTGCCCTCGACCATCTCTGACGACAGCCCCAGCAGCTCGCGCAGGAACTCCGAGACGGGACCGCGGAAGATGACCAGCGGAATGAAGATCAGGAAGATATTGACCTTGCGCTTGAGGACCGAACCCTCCACGGATGCCACCCCTCCACTCGACGCCGGCCAGCCGCGGGCCGTCTCGCACGCCGAGCAGTCTACATCAAAAAGCCGCTGAGGCCAACCCCAGCGGCGCCTCGCTGCGAGTGATTGCGTAGCCCGTCGTCCCGAGCGATGCGTGCATTGCCCCTACGATGATCCTAATGTCGGACCATTCGAAGGGGCGTGTTGCGGATGCCCTGGTCGGGCGTGCATGAGATACGCTACTCCACGCCGCGCATCGAGAGCTGGACGCGCCCGCGGGCCAGGTCCACGCTCTTCACGCGCACGCGCACCACCTGCCCTACCTGCACCACCGTCAGCGGGTCCCGCACGAAGCGGTCGGCTAGCTCCGAGACGTGTACCAGTCCGTCCTGCTTGACGCCGATATCCACGAACGCGCCGAAGTCCACCACATTGCGCACCGTGCCCGAGAGCACCATCCCTGCGCTGAGGTCTTCCAGCTTCAGCACGTCATGGCGCAAGATCGGCGCGGGCAGCGCGTCGCGCGGGTCCAGCCCGGGCTTCTCCAGATTCTCCAGGATGTCTGACAGCGTTGGCACGCCCACGTCCAGCTCGCGCGCCAGCGCGACGACCGCCGCATCCTGCCCGCCTGCCGCCCGCGCGCCCACGCTCGTCACCAGCCGCCACGCGCGCACGCGGTCGGCCACCTTCTCGCCCGTCTTGCCGCGAGGCAGCTTCTCCAGCACGCCGCGCACCACCGCGTAGCTCTCCGGATGGATGAACGTGTTGTCCAGCGGCTCCTTGCCGTTCGCAATCTTCAGGAAGCCGGCGGCCTGGACGAACGCGGCGGGGCCGAGGCCGGTGACCTTCTTTAGCTCGGTGCGCGAGCGGAAGGGGCCGTGCTCCCGCCGGTAAGCCACGATGTGGTCGGCGACCCGCGCGCTGACGCCTGAGACGTAACGCAGGAGCTGTGGCGAGGCGGCGTTGAGGTCCACGCCGGCGAAGTTCACGCACGACGTGACGACGCGGTCGAGCGCCGAGGCGAGCGCGCGCTGATCCACGTCATGCTGGTAGAGGCCCACGCCGACCGCCTTCGGATCAATCTTGACCAGCTCTGCCAGCGGATCTTGTAGGCGCCGCGCGATCGAGATGGTGCCGCGCTGCGTCGCGTCTAGCGCCGGGAATTCCTGTCGGGCCGCCTCGGAGGCGGAGTAGACCGACGCGCCCGCCTCGTTGACCATCACGTAGCCCAGGCCGTCCTTGCCTCCGCCCAGCGCCTCGATCTCGTGAATCACCTCGACGGCGAGCTGCTCCGTCTCGCGCGAGGCCGTGCCGTTGCCGATGGCGATCACGCCAATGCTGTGCTTGGCGATCAGCGCCTTCAGCGTCGCCTTGGAATCCGGCCAGCGGTTCTGCGGCTGGTGCGGATAGATCGTCGTGGATTCGACGTAGGTGCCGGTCGCGTCTACCACCGCCACCTTGCAGCCGGTGCGATAGCCGGGATCGAGGCCCAGCACCGCCGTGCCGCGCAGGGGCGGCTGCAGCAGCAGATTGCGCAGGTTGGCGGCGAAGACCGAGATGGCGTGCTCCTCGGCCAGGCGCGTCAGCTCGGCGCGCACCTCGCGCTCCAGCGCCGGGGCCAGCAGGCGCTTGTAGCCGTCGCTGATCGCCGCGCGCAGCTCGCCGGCGAAGGGCGAGCGCGGATCGGGCAGATAATGCGCCTGGATGGGCGGCTCGGCGCGCTCGAACGGCTCGTCCACCGTCAGGCGCACCACGTCCTCGCGCTCGGCGCGGTTGAGCGCCAGCGTGCGGTGCGGCACCATGCGGCTGACCGGCTCATCGAACTCATAGTAGAGCTGGTAGACGCCCTTGGGGTCTTTCTCCGCCGCCCGCTCCGGCTCGACCGTCAGCCGCGCCCGCACCTCGCCCTCGCTGAAAAAGAGCTTGCGCACATCGGCGCGCACCGCCGCATCCTCCATGATGGTCTCGGCACAGATGTCACGCGCGCCGGCCAGCGCCGCCACTGGCGAGTCCACGCCCAGCTCCGGGTTGACGAAGGGAAGCGCGGCCCGCTCGGCCCCCTGCTCGCCGCCCGGCAGTCGCTCCTGGCGCAAGATCAGCTCGGCCAGCGGCTGGAGCCCGCGCTCACGCGCCACGCTCGCACGCGTCTTGCGCTTGGGCCGGTACGGCAGATAGAGATCCTCGACCGCCTGCACACTCGCCGCGGCAACGATGGTCCGTGCCAGCTCGGCCGTCAGCTTGTCTTGCTCGGCAATCAGCCGCAGCACGTCGTGCTTGCGGTTGTGGAGCGCGCGCAGCGCCTCGGCGCGGTCGGCGACGGCCTGGATCTGCACCTCGTCGAGGTTGCCGGTCATCTCTTTGCGGTAGCGCGCGATGAAGGGCACGGTATTGCCGGCATCCAGCAGCTCCAGCGTCTTGAGTGCCTGCGATGGCTTGATCTTGATCTCGGCGCCGAGCGTCTGGGCAAGCGACTCCGGTGCGAGCGACTCAGGAAAGGCGATCTCTTCGAGCACCGCGGCGGAGGCCGTGGGGATGGACGTGTCGATCTTGGGCACGGAAGCGATTCCTCCTTGGATGGAGTGGCGCGGCTGCCGGGCGCTGGGCCGGGCCGCGGGCGCACAGAATATACCCCATCTGGCCCACGTGTGCTTGCAGTCTGGCCCGCTTTGGGGGATACTGCGCTCGGCACCGCACAGACGGTGAAAGTGGTGGATGTGCCGGCATTCCCGGCCCGCGGCCGCATGGCAGCGCAGCGAGGCGTCCCGATGACCGACCCGCGACAGCCCTCCTTGGGCTCCATCGAGCAGCCTAGCCTGTTCGTCCCCCCGCCAGGCGCGGCGCCTGGCGCGTCGGACGCTGGGCAGCCGACATCCCCCGCGGCCGGCGCCCCGGTCGTCATCCCGTCGCTCACCCCCGCTTCCACGCTTGGCGCCTGCGCGCTGCCCTATCGCGAGTATCTCCAGCGCACCGACCACTCGGTCTATACCGTCACCTGCTTCCTCTCCGACCTGCGCATGCTGACCGACTACCTCGGCCGCCAGACGAAGGTGCGCGCCATCACCCAGCGCCAGCTTGGCGACTGGCTCAGCTACCTCAAGTGGGACCGCGGCGTACCTCCCGCGCCCAAGACCATGGCGCGGCGGATCACCTTCCTCAAGAACTTCTTCGGCTGGCTGACCGACGCCGGCATTGTCGCCCGCGATCCGACCGCCAACATCGCCCTCAGCCGTCCCGCGCCGCCACTGCCTGAGCTGCTCTTCGACGACGAGGTGGCCCGGCTGGAGGTGGCCGCCGCGGCGGACGTGCGCTGCGCGCTGCTGGTGATGCTGCTGCTCTCGACCGGGCTGAAGAAGGAAGAGGTCGCCCATCTGCGACCCGAGCACGTGGACGTCTCGGACCCCGCGCATCCAGCGATCGAGGTTCACTTCCCCGGCCAGGCCAAGCGGCGGCGCGAGCGGCGCCTGGAGCTGCCGGCCGCGTGGAGCGCGCTCTACGCCGCGTACGTCGCACGCTACCAGCCCCGTGAGCGCGTCTTCGAGTGCACCGACCGCAACCTCAACTACATCCTGGCGGCGGCAGTCAAGCGTGCCGGACTAACCAAACGTGTGACGCTGCAATTGCTGCGCGATGTCTACGCCGTTCGCCAACTGCGCGCGGAAGTCTCGCTCGATGCGCTGCGCGAGAAGCTGGGCCTCTCGGATGAGGCGTGGCACGAGTCGGCGGAGAAGTATCGGAAGCTGGCCTTCCCGGCAGGTGCGGGAGAGGCTTCGCCAGACGAGCAAGAAGACTAGCAGGAGAGCGCGAGAATGCCGTTTTCGCCCACGCCCGTGTTGCCCGGAACATCGCCGCTGCCCGCGCCCGGACAGCAGCCGCCGAGCAAGCGCGCGCTGCGCACGGGGGCGCTGATCACGCTGCCGATCCTGGTCCTTTCCCTGGTGGTGGGCCAGCTCTTCCTGAACCGGCTGCTCTTTCTGCTGCCGAGCTTGCAGGCACAGGCCGGCATTGCCGTCGCCGGTGCGGGCAGCGCCCAGTTCCAGGGCTTCGTCTATACGTGGACACGCCGGGATCGCGATGCCAACAGCGGCTATACCAGCCCCACCTCGCTGAAGAACATGCAGTCCGAGGCGAAGGACTTTCACATGAACACGGTCGTCATTCCGGTGGTGGCCGATATGCCTCTGCGCAACGACAGCTACATCGCGTGGCACAACAAGGACCGCAATGACGTTGATACGCTGCCCGAGGGCGACTACGTGCAGGCGATCAAAGACGCTCAGAAAGCGGGCCTGACGCCGATCCTTGAGCTGCAGGTCCATCAGCAGGATGTCCTGCGCAGCCAGGGCGATGAAAGCGGCTCGCTGGTGGGCACCTCGTGGTCGGACTCGCACTCCAGCGATAACATCGCCAACAACAATGGGGCGCTGGTCAATGTCGGTAAGCTCGAACGCGCGTGGTTCGACACCTATACGGCGTTCGCCGTGCATTACGCGCAGCTTTCGGCCCAGAACCACCTGCCATTCTTCATCATCGGCAACGATCTGGTCAACGTGTCCTATGACACGACGGAGACCAACGCGAAGAACGATCCGCGCGGCATTGACCGCAACGTTCCCGGCGACTCGTGCCCGCAGGACGCCTCCGGCCGGCGCGAGTGCGAGTGGCGCCACGTCGTCACCGCGATCCGCGCCCAAACCTACAGCTTGCTCTCCGACCACAAGAAGTCCGCGTCAGGCGGTGGGTACACCGGCAAGCTGATCTACGCGGCCAACTGGAGTGGAGCAAGCGACGGCGGCCTGTCGGATCCAGAGTTCGAGAAGATTACCTGGTGGGACGCCGTGGACTTTATCGGCGTGGACGCCTACTTCCCGCTCACCCAGAACCAGCTCGACCCTCCGCTCGACCAGCTGATAGACGCCTGGCACGGCAAGGGGACAAGCCTCGGTCTACCCTCCAAGCTGGCCAATATCTACGACCGCCTGGGGAAAGTCGCGGCGACGTTCGATCGCTCATTGGTCTTCACCGCCGCCGGCTACGCCAGTGTCCCCAGCTCGAACTCGGCTGCCTTCCAGACGAGCAACGTCACATCGAGCCCCGATCAAGCCGAGCAGGCCAACGACATGCGCGCGCTGCTGCTCACCTTCTCCGATACGGTCTGGTGGTCGGGTGTGTTCTGGTCTGCCGACCGCCCCATCCCACGCGACAAGCAGCCTAACTGGGCGGTCAACAGCGGTTGGGCGGGTCCGACGCTTCCTACGAGCAAACAGGCTGGACAGTGGCTCGCGAGCTACTACAAGACGGTCCCGGTGCCTACAAACTGATCGCCTCGCATGGCCCGCGTCTGGCTCCTCGGCCCTCCAAGGCGCCGAGCGCCGCCCGTAGCGCCGCCTCGCTCGTCTCGCCGATCCACACGCCGCGCACGACGCTACGCTCGTCGAGCAGCACGAGTGCCGGATACGCCGCGATGCCCAGGCGCGCGGCGAGGGCGCCGTGGGCGTCCAGATAGAGCGGCGCGTCGAGGCTGAGCCGCTGGGCGTATGCCTGCGCGATGGCTGGCCCCTCGGCCGGCGAATCCACATAGAGGGCGTGCGGCTGGCTGGCCCCCGGCTCACCGGCCAGCCGCTGGACCGTCCGCACGACCGGCGGGCAGTGGGCGCAGAGCGAGTAGGTGAAGAGCAGCAGCCTGGGATGTCCCGCCTCCGCGGCCAGCACCTGAGGCGCGAGCAGCCGGCCATCTCGCACGGCGGGAAGCGCTGCCGCCGGCAGTGGCTTGCCGAGGCTGCGCTCCGCGCCGCGCTCGTGCGGGGCCGTGGCGCGCGCGAGCAGCGCCAGCAGCAGGCACAGCACCGCCACGAGGCCCACGACGCGCACGAGCACGTGCGCGGCCCCTATCCACCGCCACACTCGCCTCAGGCCACCGCCGATGCCAAGCGCGCGCCTCATCATCGTCACCCCACGGATACCCCGCACGTGCGCGGCCCGGCTCGCCAGGGGCAAGCTCTGCGCCCTTCCAGTATCGCACGTCTCACTGCAGTGACGCACCCAGCATTGACACCGCCCCGGCTGGCGGGCTATACTGACGTGGCGGCGCGTTGTCGCCTGCGTGGTGGCCGTAGCTCAATCGGCAGAGCGCCAGATTGTGGCTCTGGAGGTCGCGGGTTCGAGCCCCGTCGGTCACCCCCAAATCGGTACGCGCGCCACTCACACGCCCTGAGCGCCCTTTCGCGGCGCTTGGGGCGTGCTGCGACTCACGGCGTTGTGACCGTTCGGGCATGACCACCGCGTGCGGGGCGACTCTCAGCAAACACTCACCTTCATCTTAACTGCTCAGGCGATACTCCTCCCAACCATGCGGTGTCGGCGGGCGATAGCCGCGTGAGTGGAGGGATCGCCATGCGCCACACGCCGCTACCATACCGGCACGCTCTGATGGGCCTGTACTTCTTTCCGCGCGGCGGCTCGGCGCAGGTGACGCGCTCGCTCGCCCGCGCGCTGCCATCGCACGGTTGGGGCGTCACGGTAGTCACCAGCTCGATTCAGCGGCCAGGCCCTGGCCACCCCGGCGATGCGTCGGCCTTCTTCGAGGGACTCGATATCCGGCCGGTGGACTGCACCGCGGCGCTGGACGCCTGCGATCCGCTGTGCGCCGATCCGCCGTTGCATCCCTCCTACGAGGACCGCCCCGGCGCGCCCGATCGCGTCTTCGCCGCCGTGGACGACGCTACCTGCGAGCACCAGATAGACTCGTGGGCGCGCGTGCTGGCCGAGGCGGGCGCCGCCGAGGCCACCATTCTCCACCTCCATCACCTCACGCCGCTGCACGCCGCCGCGGCGCGTGTCGCTCCCCACGTGCCCATCATCGGTCATCTGCATGGCACTGAGCTGCTGATGCTGGAGACGATCGCGCGGGGAGCGCCGGCCGGCTGGACGCATGCGGCGGCGTGGGCCGACCGGATGCGCGCGTGGACCGCTGGGTGTGAGCGCCTGGTCATGCCTTCGGCCAGCATGATCCCGCGGGCGCAGTCGCTGCTGGGCATCGCGCCGGAGCGTTGTGTCCACCTGTCCAATGGCTTCGATCCGCAGCAGTTTGATCGGCGGAGCGTAGACCGGCAACCGCTCTGGCATGAGCTGCTGGTCGAGTATCCGCGGGGATGGCGGCCTGGTGAGGGCCCTGGCTCAGTCGCCTACACCACGGATGAGATGAGCGTGCTCGCCGATGCCGTTGTGCTGCTCTACGTGGGGCGCTACACCGCCCTCAAGCGCCTCGATCTGTTGCTGCGAGCCTACGCCCGCGCCTATCCAGCGTTCACCACCCCCGCCGCGCTGGCGCTGGTGGGTGGCTTTCCCGGTGAGTGGGAAGACGAGCACCCTTACACGACGATCCAGCGGCTTGGGGCACGCAATGTGTTCCTGGCCGGCTGGCACGACCACGCCGAGCTGCCGCCAATCTACGCGGCGGCCGATGTGATCGTGCTCGCCTCGGCGCAGGAGCCGTTCGGGCAGGTGCTGGTGGAGGGCATGGCGTGCGGCCTGCCGGCCATCGCCTCGGCCGCGGAGGGGCCCGCGGAGATCATCGCCGATGGGCAAACTGGCTGGCTCGTGCCGCCCGACGATGAGGCGGCGCTGGCGGCGGCGCTGGTGGTGGCGGTCAACGACGCGCGGGAGCGCCGTGCCCGCGGCGAGGCGGCCTACGCGGCCGCGCATGCGGACTACGCGTGGCCCGCGCTGGGCGGCCAGCTCGCCTGCCTGTACGAGCAGGTTCTCGAGGACGTCGGGTAGCGCCCTTCGAGCACGCTTTAGGACGCCGGTTGAGGATGCAACGAGCTAGAGTGGGGAAGCTCGACGTCGGCCTGGCCAGAGCGATAATCCTGCTCCGAGGAGTCTTCGATGGCTGTGCCATCTCAAGCCATCATCACCATTGAGCCGGGCAAGCGGAGCGGCAAACTAACCATTCGCGGCGCGCGCATCACTGTCTATGACGTCCTCTCGCATTTGGCGACCGGCATGACGCACCGGGAGATTCTAGACGATTTCCCGTCTCTGACCGAGGACGATATCAGAGCTTGCTTGAGCTACAACGCTGATCGTGAACGGCATCTGATGGTGGCTCAAGCGTGAAGCCGCTGGTTGACCACAATCTCTCGCCTCGCTTGGTCCAGCGCCTTGCCGATCTGTATCCAGATGCCGGGCATGTCTACTTGCGCGGCCTGGATCGGGCGTCGGAAGCTGACGTATGGAACTATGCCAAGTCCCATCGCTACACCTTCGCCACGAAGGACTCCGATTTTGACGGCACGAGCATTCTCAGGGGGTCGTCGCCTAAGGTTGTCTGGCTTCGGCTGGGCAACTGTACAACAAGCCAAGTAGAACAGACCCTTCGCCATGCACATGACCAGATCCAGGTGTTCGTGGATGACCCAGCGGCCGGTATCCTCGAGCTCTTCTCGGCTTGAAAGACATCCGGGGCTGAACGCGCCTGATGAGAGCGACATCATCGCACGAGTCCCATGCCCTTGACTTTAACTAATGATATTAGTTATCGTACTAATGTACGTAGTAATGCCAAGCAGTGAGGAGACTCCGACATGCGACACACTCGACACGGCGAGCACCTGACCCAGCTCACGCGCTGGGAGCTGCTGTTCCCGGTCAACTGCTACCTCGTTCGCGAGGACGACGGCCTGACGCTCGTGGATACCGGCATGCCCAACATGGTCGGCGGTATCCTGGCGGCGGCGCGCAAGCTGGACGCACCGATTCGCCGCATCGCGCTGACCCACGGCCACATGGACCACGCCGGCGGGCTGGCGGCGCTGCACACCGCGCTGCCCGATGCCGAGGTGCTGCTCTCGACGCGCGAGGCGCCGCTGCTGGCCGGCGACCGGCAGGTGCTGCCGGGCGAGCCGCAGGCGGTCGTCCGCGGCGGGTGGCCGAAGCAGGTTGTCGCGCCGACGCGCACATTGGAGCCGGGCGAGCGTGTCGGCTCGCTGCGGGTGACCGCCGCGCCCGGCCACACCCCCGGCCAGATCGCGTTCCTCGACGAGCGCGACGGCACGCTGATCGCCGGCGACGCCTACTCCACCCATACGGGCGTCACCGTCTGTGGCACGTCACACCTGCTCTTCCCGTTCGTCGCGATGGGCACCTGGCACCAGCCGACGGCGCTGACGACGGCCAAGGCGCTGCGCGCGCTCGATCCCATCCGCCTGGCAACCGGCCACGGTCCCGTGCTGGAGCGCCCTAGCTCCGCGATGAACGCCGCCATCGCCGCCATGGAGCGTGCGCTGGCCACCAACGGAGGCTCCGCGCATGCCAGCTAGAGCCGGACTTGATACCAACGCCGTGGTGCGTGCCGCCGCCGAGATGGCCGATGCGGACGGGCTGCACCCGCTCTCCCTGGCGCGCCTGGCCGAGCGGCTCGGCGTGCGCGTTCCCTCGCTCTACAACCACGTCCAGGGGCTGCCCGGGCTGCGCCGCGCGCTCGCGCTGTACGGCATTGGCGCCCTGCATGATGCGCTCGCCAGCGCCGCCATCGGCCGCTCCGGAGACGAGGCGGTGTTCGCGCTTGCCGCCGCCTACCGCAACTTTGTCAAAGCCCACCCCGGCCTCTACGAGGCCATGACACGCACCCCACCAGGCCAGGATGCCGAAGTGGCCGCCGCCTCGGCCGCGCCGGTGGAGGTGGTGCAGGCGGTGCTCGCCGGCTACGGGCTGCAAGGCGACGACGCGGTCCACGCCGTGCGCGGCCTGCGCAGCCTCGTCCACGGCTTCGTGACGCTTGAGGTGTCGGGAGGTTTCGGCATGCCCCTGGACGTGGACGAGAGCTTCCGCCGCCTGCTGCGCACCTACGTGGCCGGGCTGCGCCCTGCCCCCGCAACCCCGCCCCCGCTTCCTGGGCAGTCGGCCGGGCGCTCCATTTCAAGATAGGCGTAGCGCCGGCCGTGCATCGTGCGCTCAAAGGCGCGTGTCGTACGGAAGCCAGCACGCTCGTAAACCCTGTATGCCCGCCGGTTGAAGGTTGCCACGTCCAGCCGGAAGCGTGCCGGGCGGAAGCGCGCTTGCGCGAACGCCAGTCCCGCCTCGACGAATGCCAGTCCCAGCCCCTGGCCAGTGAGGCTCGGCCGCAGCCCTAGCCCGATCGTCACCACATTGCCCTCGCGCTCGAAGGTGAAGAGCCCTATGAACCGCCCCCGCTCGTCCAGCACCGAGTAATACACTCCACGGCCGATGAGCCGCAAGAGCTGCTCCGCCAGCGCGATGCCCAGCATCTCAAGTAAGCCGAAGTCGTAGTGGGCGTACGCACCGGGGTAATGCCAGCGCCCGGCGGCCAGCGCGTCGCGCCAGCGCAACGGCACGAACGTATACGCCATCTCGCGCCGGTCCTTTCGCCCCTCGCGGTTCCGCTCACCATGCGCACTGACCGCACAGACTGCGCCGTGGCCGAGGCGAAAGCCGCGCTGAGCGATTCTACGCCCGCGTGTCACACTTCGCGTCCGGCTGGCGACTTCACGCCTGAGCGCGCTGCAATGCGACGCCTGCGCTTCGTTGTGGATTGCAGAGGGGGAAAGTGTGATGCTCGATGCCGCCGTTTCCGTCCGGGCTCCGGAGACGTGCCGCAGTCTGCCGCCGTCGTTGTGGCGCTGGGCCGCCGCGCTGTGGCATTGGGTGCTGCTCTCGCGTGGCGAGCCTCCGGCCGCCCGCCAGCCGCCAGAGACAGCCACTTCGGTCACTGCGAGCAATGGCTGCCACCGCGCGCAGGGCGAGGTGGATGCGCGGGCGCTCGCCGACCGCCTCTACCAGGAGCACGCGCACGCTGTGCTGGCCTACCTCTGCGCGCGCCTGCCCGCGCTGCACGATGCCGAAGACGTGCTGGCGGACGTCTTCCTCGCCGCGCTTGCCCAATGCGCCACCACCGAGCCGCCCGGAATCGGCTGGCTGCTCACCGTCGCCCGCCGGCGCGTGGCGGACTTCTATCGCCGACGCCGCGCGACCGCCGATCTGCCGGCTTCCTTCGCGGCGGCTGCCGCCATGGGACCAGAGGAGCACGCCCTGCGCGCCGAGGAGCTGCGCGAGGTGATTGCCCGCGTGGCGCTCCTGCCTGAGGATCAGCGCGACGCGCTCGCGCTGCGCTTCGCCGCCGACATGCGCTCGCCCCAGATCGCCGCCATCCTTGGCAAGAGCGAGGAGGCCACCCGCGCGCTGCTCTCCCGCGCGCTGCGCCGTCTGCGAAAGGAGCTGGCTCAATGAGCGCGCCCGAGCACGATTCCCAGCACGAGCCAAACGAGCCCTTCGCCGCGCCAGCGCTGGACCACGAGATCGTGTCCTTCCTCGCGCTGCCGCCAGCCGCCGTCGGCGCGGACTCCGACTCCGACGCGCGGCTGATCCATGCGCTGGCGATTGCTCATCGCCTGCCTGACGGCGCGGACGCTGTGCTGCATCGCGTGCGCGCCCGCCTGAGTGCTGCGCCGTCCCCAGTTGACGCCGACGACGGCGACGACCTGGGCGATTTCTCGGCGGGCGAGGGGCTCGCCTCGCTGCCTCCGCACTGGTCCTCGGCGCGACATGGCAGCCGGGCGACGGCCGCCATGCGCACGCTTGCCGCCGGGCTGGTGATCGCACTGCTGGCGGGCGGCTATCTCGCGCTGCTGCGCTCACGCGGAACGGAGCAGGTGCCGCCACCTCAGGCGCGCGGGTGGCGCGACGCCAGCATTACCACTGCCCGCACCTCGCATCCGCTCGATTTCCACTCCAGCGACGGCATCTCGTACGCGGTTGCCACCACCGGCGGCACCGTCTACGCCTGCGGCAGCGGACACCTCTGGTACAGCACCGACGGCGGCGCCACTTACCAGTCGTTCACGCCGGAGCTGCCGCCCCCTCCCGCGATAGAGCAGCCCCTCCCCTCCGGCGCGACGCTCGACCGCTGTGTGATCGTCACCGTTCCTGGCCTGCCGGGCGTCTTCGCCTTCGAGCGCGTGATCGGCCTCGGCCAAGACCTGCCCAGAGCTATCGGCTATGCCACGCCCGGTAGCAATCGCTGGCAGGACATCCCCATGACCCCCAACGCCCAGTCCGTCAATCCCCCGCCCTCCCAGGGCATCCTTCTGGATCCCTACTCGATCGCCCAGCAGCTCGCCTATGACGGCACGGCCCAGGCCAGCCAGGGCTGGCTCTATCTGCCCCTGCACCAGCAAAACAACACCCCCAGCACACAAGTCCCCAATCTGCTGCTCATTGGCACGCCTGATTTCGGTGGCAGTTGGTACTGGATAGATAGCACGCTCTTCCGCCAGCACGCCCTGAGCTGCGCGCGCGTCGTCGTCCAGCCGGATGACGCCCGCCGCATTGCCTGCGAGGTGGATAACGGCGACGGCACGCACTCGATCTGGCTCACCACCGATCGCGGCGCGAGCTGGGTGTCGCTGCCAGCGCCGAGCATCGCCCCCGCGCACCTGGCCGCGATCACCAGCCGCGGCGTCTACGCCACCACCGACCCCACGCCGGAGGCCAGCGGAGGGCTGCTGTTGCGGCTGCCTGACCTCACGGCCGGCTGGCGCCTCGTCGCGCCGTTCCCCTCGCCCGCCGCGGCACTGGCCGCGGGCACCGAGCGCGAGGTCGCCGTTGGGCGAGATGGCGCCGTCTACGTTGCCCAGCGCGTCAGCGACGAGGCCAGCACGACGGTGCAGGTGGACATGCTGCCCAAGGGTGCCTCCCGCTTCGTCTCGGTCGCGCCAGCTCGGCGGTTTACTCCCGCGCGCGGTGGCGTCGCCTTCGGCGGTCTCGACGGCCAGACGCCCACAGTCTACCTCGGCGCTGCCGTCTCGTTCAAAGGCAGCGTCGCGCCGCTGGAGCGCCTGGCGCTCGTGCCGAGTTCCTTGCCGTCGCCGGTCTACACGCCCGTCCCCACTGTCGCGCCGACCGCGGAGCCACCAACACCACGCCCGCAGTGCGCCAAGGTGCCGATAACGCTGGCGGCGAACCGACCCGGCGGGCTGGGCGCGCCGGTCAGCACCTTCCCGGCGGTCTGGGGCCAGCCCAAAGCAAATCCCGGTGGCAGAGAGATCTTCACGCTCGCCGGCGGCACACTCACGCTCGACGCGCCGGCTGGCGACGGCCGCGCCAGCGGCATGACCTACACGGTATATCCCAACGTCACGCTCTCACTCGCTCAAGCGCAGTCGCTCGCTCGCCAGCTCATGCCCACTGACGCGCGCGAGATCTACATCGGTGCGCCAGTCGTGCATCCTATCGCCCATGCCTACTGTAGTGGCGGCCTGTGGGCCGCGTTCCCGCCCGGCACGTACGATTTCACCATGGGTACCTTCGAGGTTGACTACTACACGCGCACAGACGGCAAGAGCGTGGACCACTTTACCATCGCGCTCGCCATGCTGGGATAGGGTAAGATAGATGCCGTAGATGGTGACGCGGGCAGCATAGAGTGGAGGCGCGCATGGGACACCAGTATGCGGGCGGCACGCCGGTCTACGACGAGAGTGGCCAGCGCGTTGGCACGCTCGACGTGGCCGAGACGGCCGACTATCTCGTCGTCCATCCCGATGATGACAGTGGGCCACTGTTCCTTCCCTTGAACGCCGTGAACCGCAGCGATGAGAGCGGGATCTATCTGAATGTGACGGCGGACGTGCTGCGCGACCCGCGCTGGCGCACGCCGCCGACGCCTGGCGGGTAACACGGCCGTCAGGTGAACTGATTGGGAGGAGCAAGCGCATGAGCGGGAGCGGGAGCGGGCCAACATTTCAAGAGCAGTTGGCGGCGCTGGGCTTTCAGCATTGCTGGGGCTGCGGGGTGGCGAACGAGCACGGGCTGCGCCTCAAAAGTGCCTGGGCGGATGAGTCTGATGAGGCAATCTGCGTCTGGCAGCCGCAGCCGTACCACATCGCCGCGCCGGGCATCGTCAGCGGCGGCATCATCGCCACGCTGATTGACTGCCACAGCGCCGCCACCGCCTGCGCCGACGCCTATCGCCAGGCGGGCCGGCCGATCGCGCCGGATGGCGAGCCGCTGCTGTATCTCACTGCTTCGCTCTCGGTCAGCTACCTCCGCCCAACACCCACTGGCGGCCCTCTCACGCTTCGCGCGCGTGTGACGGATCGCGGCGAGCGGCGCACCACCGTCGCCTGCTCTCTCTACTCCCCCACAGGTGTCGAGTGCGCGCGCGGCGAGGTCATCTGCGCGCGCGTCGCTCCCAGCCGCATCTGAGGCGCACAGGCGGGCGAAACGCTGCTATAATGCGACGGATGCGGCCGCCCTGTGTTCGCCGCATGCCGGCCCCCGCACCACGGCGGGCGCGGCTGGCATTTTCAGGCAGCGGAGGCAGCCACGCATGCGAGCGGACCCCCAGATCGCGATAGACGGCGCCGCCGGTACCGGCAAGAGCACAATCGGCGAGCAGTTGGCCCGTCGTCTCGGCGCGCTCTACGTGGATACCGGCCTCTTCTACCGCACGCTGGCGTACCTCGCCGTGCGCTCCGGCCTCGATCCCGAGGACGCCGATGCCCTGGCCCGGCTGGCCGGCGAGATGCGTATCGCCGTCACCCCGCCTGCGGTGGGGGACGGCCGGCAGTATACCGTGCTGGTGGATGGTGAGGACGTGACGCCGTCCCTGCGCACACCGGAGGTCGAGGCGACTGTCTCGCGCGTCTCACGCCATCCAGCCGTGCGCGAGGCGCTGCGCGAGCGGCAGCGCGAGCTGGCGCGGCACCATGCGGTGGTGATGGTCGGGCGCGACATCGGCACTGTCGTGCTGCCCGACGCCGATCTCAAGATCCACCTGGTCACCACGCTGGATGCGCGGGCCGAGCGTCGCCATGTGGACCTCGTCGCCAAGTATGGTGCGGAGGCTCCGGCGCTGGCGGCGGTGCGTGCCGAGATCGCCCAGCGTGACGCCCTCGACGCGCCCAACATGCGAGTGGCATCCGATGCGGTCGAGATCAACAACACCCACCTTGAGGCGCACGAGGTGGTCGCACGTATCCTCGCGCTGCTCGACGAGCGCCGCGCGGCGGACGCGCCTAGCCCGCGCTAAGCCAGGCGCCATAGCCATAGGAGGTACCCCATGGCAGACATCCCACGCCAGGACGGCACAGCCTGGCGCTTTGGTTATGCCTTGCTGCGGGTCTTTGCGCGGCTCGTGATTCCGCTTGTCGCCCGCCTGCGCACCGAAGGGCTGGAGAACGTGCCCCGCAGCGGCCCGGTGATCCTGGCGGTGAACCACATCCACTGGACCGATATCCCGATGATCGCGGTGCGCGTGCCGCGCATCACGCATTTCATGGCGAAGGCCGAGTTGTTTCGCAAGCCTTTGCTCGGCGCTCTCATCCGCATGCTAGGGGCCTTCCCAGTTCGGCGTGGCGAAGGCGACCGCGAGGCGATCCGCACCGCCGAGCGGCTGCTGGCCGAAGGCGAGGTGTGCGTTATCTTCCCCGAGGGTCACCGCAGCGAGAGCGGCGCGCTCATCCCGGCGCATCCAGGCACCGGCTATGTCGCGGTGCGCACGGGCGCGCCGGTGGTGGCGGTTGGCGTGCAGGGCACCAAGCGTGTCTTCACGGGGCTGCGCTACGGCCCCTTCCGCCCCACGGCGACCATCCGCTACAGCAAGCCCTTCACGGTTGGTACGGGCGGCAGGGTGTCGAAAGAGGACATGGTGGCCGCCACCGACGAGATCATGCGCCAGATCGCCGCCCTGCTGCCACCGGAGCAGCGCGGCCCTTACGGCGAGCCGTCCCGCACCATCTCTGCGCCCGATGCGGCGAGCTAGCGCCCAAGCGCGCGCAGCAGTAGCGGCCACAGGTGCGGCAGGTAGACGAAGAGCGCGATCACGACGGCCAGGATCGAGTTGAGCAGCACAGCGCCGGCGGCGACATCCTTGGCGATCCGCGCGAGTGGATGATAACCCTGGGTCACCAGATCCACCACCGCCTCGACCACCGTATTGACCAGCTCTATCACAAGCACACCGCCGATGGCGACGAAGACCAGCGCCCATTCGACGGCTGAGATGCCCAGCAGCAGCCCCAACACGATCGCGGCGGCGGCCAGGGTGGCATGCACGCGCATGTTGCGCTGTGTGCGCAGCGCGTACCACAGCCCGCGGCCGGCGAAGATGAAACCGCGCGCGAAGGCGCGCATGGGATGGGCGAGCGGCGGCAACGTGCCCTCTTCGGCGTCGTGTGCGTGCGGCGCGATGGGCAGGTCGTCGCGTGCGGCCTGGTCAGGTGCGGCGGGGCGGGGTCCGGCGCCAGCGGCGGGCATGTGGCGCATCCTCCCTCACGGAACCACGATGCTCTACAGTGAGCATTCAGCAGTATTGTAGCACCGTTGGCGCGCATATTCGCGCACTCGTGTGCCCCGGCGATGGCACTAGCGCGCGATGCCGGCGCAGGCGAGCGCGGCCTCCTGGTGGGCGACCATCGCCTGGTAGCCGGCCTCGGTATAGTCGTCGAAGCCGGCCAGGTGGAGCACACCGTGGGCGAGCAGATAGGCCAACTCCCAGGCGGGACTGTGGCCGGCCTCAGCCGCCTGCCGTGCCACCGCGTCGCGCGAGATGGCGACATCGCCCAGGCTGTCCGGCTCGCCGTCTGGACCGATGAAGACGAACTCGCCGCTGTCGTCGCCGCTGTCGCCGCCGCCGTCCTGGTCGAAGACCTCGCCGTCTTCGTCATTGCTACCCACTGCGCCGGGCGATGCATGCATCGCCCCTACACCACTATCATGAGCCGTCTGCACGGCCTTCGCGGCGGGGTTCTCCGCCGCGTGGGCTGTGGCAGCGGCATGGATGTCGGCCTCTGTCTCGGGTGGCTGCCAGAGCTGATCGGCGGGGGCGTTGGCGAGCGGGCGGTCGAGCAGCGGGAAGGAGAGCACGTCAGTCGGCGCGTCTATGCCGCGATAGTCGCGATTGAGCGTCCGTAGCCCTGTGTCGCCGGTCAGCAGCAGGCTCACCTCGACCGGCTCATCCACGCCAATCTGTGCCAGCGTGCAGGCGACGACACGCCGCAGCGCGGCCTCGTCCAGCCCGAAGGCGGTCGCCTCGCCGTCCGGAGACTCGTGGGCGACGGCGAACGACATGCCCGGCTCGATGGCCTCCGCGCGCTGGCGCAGCTCTTCGATATGCGGCTGGTCGGTTGATGGCATGCTGGCGGCACCTTCGATCAGGCTGTTCACTTCTTTGGGACGGTCGCGCTCGATCTCCGCAGATCGCACGCCAAATGCCAACGCCGCTTATTGCCTCGGCGCGGTAGACGCGCTAGTAGTCGCCGCGCGGGGGACGGCGCGGGGCCGACGGCGGCACGTTGCGCCCGCTCGCGCCGCTGTCGCGACTCATCGGCGGCCGCGGCCGGGCCTCGGTGGGATACGGATTGTACGGATTGCGCGGACCCGATGCGGAGTGCCCCGGCGGCGGCCGGCGGCCCTGTGACTGGCCCGGGGGAACGCGGCGGGCGCGGGCATTCTGCTGGCGCAGCATGGCCTGGCGGGCAAGCGCGGCGCGGCGCTGCTGCGCCTGATAGATGAGGTAGCCGCCGACCAGCGCAACCAGCGCGAAGATCCCGCCGAAGAGCGGCCACGGCGGACCGGCGGGCGGCGTGTTGTTGACGGCGACGATGCTCAGCGCCACCGAAGCTGTGCCGTACGCGCCCTGCTGGTCGTACGCCTGGACGGTGACGGTGTAGTGACCCACGCGCGTGTAGGTGTGCGTCGCCGTTGGCGTGGTCGTCTTGACCGGCTGCGAGCCATCGCCGAAGTCCCAGGTGTAGCCCGTAAGCTGATCGTTGGGCGGCACACTCGGCGCGGCGGAGCCGCTGGCATCGAAGCTGATTTGCTGGCCGGCGTAGACCGAGGTTGCGCTGGCCGAGATCTGCGCCGTGGGAAGCTGCTGCACGACGACGATTGGGCTGGTGGCGATGCCGCGTGCGCCGCGGCTATCGGTCACGATCAGCGTGACGAAGCTGCTGCCAAGCTTGGCGCCACCGAACGTATGGGTCACCTGCGGCCCAGTGGCGGTGTCGCTATCGGCGAAGTTCCAGCTATATTTCAGGCTGGTGCCGGCGACGGCATGCGAGCCGGTCGCATCGAAGGTCACCTTGCTGCCCGCGGCCACGGCGGTGGCGCTGGCGTGGATGACGGCTACCGGCGGATCGCTGAAAGGCGCCGCGACGACGGTGATCTGCGCGCTGTCGAAGAAGTTGAGTGAGCCGCTATCGAGCAGGAAGGACACCACTGGGTAGGTGCCGGGTGCGGCGTACGTATGCTTGGGGGCGAGCGTGTCGGCGGTTGACCCATCGCCGAAATCCCAGTGTAGGTGCAGACTGCTCTTGGGCGGCGCGCCGACAAGCTGACTCAGATCCTCATCGAAGGTGATCGGCTGCTTGGCCACATAGGTCGGGGCAAACTCGCCGATGATCGGCGCCGTGGCCGAAGAGCTGGTGGAACCGGGATAGAGCATCGCCGCGACGTGATTGGCCAGCATCGTCGGCGAGGCGCCCAGGCCGCAGGCATAGGCGACCGGCTGCCCGCCGCCGGTCAGCGCACCAGGCAGGCCCAGCACAATCGCCGCTAGCGCGGCCGCCAGCATCGCGGCCAGCCGCAGCGCCAACCGCACCCGTAGGCCCGAGAACCGCACAGAACTGTTCCGCATCTTCGCCCCCTCTCAACCCCAGCAGGTCCGGACAGCACACTCCTGCCCTCTGCCTGCCCCATGAGGCAAGTTCCCCCGCCCCACGCCGCGATCCGCTGCACGCGACCCGATCCAGAGTGGCGTCCGGCTCCGATTATGGCGAGCAGCGCGATGGCTGTCGAGCGCAATGGGCGTTTCGGCCCAGGGTAGCACAGTGGGTGATGCATGCATCACCTCTACACGCGCCACAATCTACACGCCACACGCCAGGCTGCGCGCCATCCTCCCCCTCCCCTCCACAAAGAGAGGGGACCGGGCGTGACGGCTCTCGTGTGATACACTGAGCTACGTTGCCTCATGTGCCTGCCGATGCGGGTTCCACCGCCCGCGCCCAACCGATGAGATGAGACACTCCGACCACAACGCTCCCACCAACCCGAACGCGAGTGATGCTCCAATGGCGCTGCTCGCCCCCAGCGGCGCGGCCGAGGCAGCACGCGCGGCTGATGCGCTGCGCCGCGCGCTTGGCCACGCCGTGACGCTGGTAGATGCCGGCGCGGGGGTGCTGGTGCTGCGCAATGATGGCGACACTGAACACGGCGGTACCGGCCGGCAGGAGCAGCCAATCGTCTCATCGGGTATCGAGCGCGCGGCGGCGGTCCAACTGGTGGAGGTGCTGGCCGAGAATCTGACGCCGCAGCCGCTGGACGGACGGCCCCGTGTCGTCGCCTTGCCGGAGCTATGGGGTGGCGAGGTCGCCACGCTGACGCTCGGCGATCTGGCGGGCGCCGTCGGCGAGGTCCATCTGCTTGGCCCGGCTGGGTTCTCTGTGCAGCGCATGCTCGCGGATCCCCGTCGCCGCCAGGCTTTGATCGGCGAGCTGACCGCCGCCGTCCGGCTGTATCAGGAGGCGACACGGCTGCGCCAGGAGAACCGCCAGCTCGGCAACATCCTGCACTTCAGCGGTGACGGCATCATCACGCTGGATGGCGCGTTGCGCATCACCGGCTTCAACCCGGCGATGGAGGCGATGACCGCCTGGCACCAGCACGAGGTGCTGGGCCGTTTCTACCATGATGTGCTGCTGCCGCGCGATGTGCAGGGCAATCCGCTCGGCTTCGAGCGCGATCCGCTGGTGCGCGCCATCGAGACGGGCCAGGCGGTGGTGGACCGCGAGCTGATCCTGCTGGCACGCGACGGCCAGAGCGTCTACGCCTCGGTGACGGCCGCCGCCGTGAAGTCGCCCCAGGGGCAGCTCCTCACTTGCGTGCTGAACGTGCGTGATATCACCCGCTCGCACGAGGCCGACGAGCTGCGCGACACCTTCGTCTCGGTCGTCTCGCACGAGCTGCAGACGCCTATCGCGATCATCAAGGGCTACGCCTCGACGCTCGCCCGCGAGGATGCGCATTGGGATGCCGAGACGCTGCGCACGCGGCTGCGCGCCATCGAGGAGGAATCGGACCGGCTGCACCACCTGCTGGGCAATGTGCTCTACGCCTCGCGTATCCATGTCGGCGGCTTGCAGATGGAGCGCACCGAGCTGGATCTGGCCGAGCTGACGCACTCGGTGGTGCGGCGCTTTAAGGCGCGCAGCCCTGAGAGCGATATCGTCGTGCGCTTCCCCGTCAACTTTCCACTGGTGATGGCCGACCGCGAGCGGATCGAGGAGGTGCTGCTCAATCTGCTCGACAACGCCGTGAAATACGCTCCCAAGGGCAGCCGCATCCGTGTGCGGGGGCAGACTACCGCCGAGGACGTCATCGTCAGCGTCACAGACGCCGGCCAGGGCATCCCGCTGCGCGAGCAGGAGCGCATCTTCGAGCGCTTCCAGCGCCTCGATAACACGAGCGCGCGCCGCACGCAGGGCGCGGGCCTTGGCCTTTACATCTGCCGGGCGATCGTGGAGGCGCACGGCGGGCGCATCTGGGTGAGCAGCGTCATCGGGCGTGGCTCCACGTTCAGCTTCAGCCTCCCGCGCGACGAGAAGCCCCGCGCACCGATGGTGATCTTCGGCGGGCGCAAGCGCGCGCAGCAGCAACCAGTAGAATCGAGCCAAGAGGGCAGCAATGGAGCACGAGCAGATTGACCCGCGCCACATCACCGTGCTGGTGGTGGATGACGAGCCGCGGCTGGTGGACGTCGTGCGCCTCAACCTGGAGGTGGAGGGCTACCGTGTGCTGGAGGCCAGCGACGGCGTCGAAGCGCTGGCACGGCTCAACGAGGACCTGCCTGACCTCGTCATCCTCGACGTGATGATGCCCGAGATGGATGGCTTCGAGACATTGCGCCGCATCCGTGCCGTCTCCAGCGTGCCGGTGATCATGCTGACCGTCCGCCAGGAGGAGCACGACCGCATTCGCGGCCTCGAGATCGGCGCCGACGACTATCTCACCAAATCGCCCTTCAGTCCGCGCGAGCTGCAATCGCGCATCAAGGCCGTCCTGCGCCGCACCTTCGCTCCCTCCCCCGCGCGCAAGACCCAAATCGTCGTGGACGCCGACCTCACGATTGACTTCGACAAGCGCAAGGTCTGGGTACGCGGCGAAGAGGTCAATCTGCGGCCGACCGAGTACAAGCTGCTCTACCACCTCGTCAACAACGCCGGGAGGCTGCTGACGCACGAGACGTTGCTCTCCAAGGTCTGGGGGCCGGAGTACCGCGACGAGTCGCACTATCTGCGGCTCTACATTACCTATCTGCGCCAAAAGCTCGAGCGCAACCCCGCTCAGCCGAAGTACATCCTCACCGAGCGCGGCGTTGGCTACCGCTTCTGCGAGCTAGCGCCGGCCGAAGATCCGACGGGGTAGCAGTCCTCACCCCAGCCAGGGCGTCCACCGGACGCCCCGACGATCGGCTCCAACAGATAGGTGCGCGACACCCAGCCCGCGGCGGGCTTCGCGGCCCAGGGGCCTCCCCACTGGGGACAGGGGCGTTCAGGCGCGGTCTTAACCGCTGGCCCTCTTCTGCGCTACACGCCGCCCCATTCCTCATCGCCGATCTCGATGCCGCGCTTGCCGTTGAAGAGCTGGTGGGCGTGCGCGGCCATGCGCGCAGCGTAGCGCGGATCGTCGTGCAGGTCCTCGTAGGTGCCGGAGATGCAGGTATCCAGCCCCGCCTCGTCGGCCATAAAGACGTCGAAGCCGGGATACATCACAGCGGCGTAGGGCAGGTCGTCGGTATCCACCACCAGCACCGGATACTCGCCCAGCGCGTCCGCCTCCTCGGTGACGGCGTAGATGCGGCGCGAGTCGGAGCCGCCGGGCAGCAGAAAGCACTCCGCCAGCCTGCCGCCCAGCGGCTCGTAGAAGTCGCCCCACATATCAAATTCGGCCTGCACGATCTCGTCCAGACGGCGCGGCGTGAAGACCGGCGGCTCGACCGACGAGAACCAGCCGAGCTCGGCCAGCCAGCTCGCGTCGAAGGCCAGCCAGCGCTGCAGGCTGGGCGGCAGCGCCTTGCCGCTCGGAAATGTCAGCCGTTCGAGCACGTCGGCAGAGATGGGCCGCGGCTGGCGCAGTGGGCGCTCGCCACAGAAACCGGCGATGGCGTCCGGCTCCTCGCGCACCCGCGCGATCACCTGCTCGATCAGCGCGACGCCCTGCACCTGCGCTCTTGGCTGCGTGCGATGGCTTGCCATGATGGCCCGCTCCTCTCCCCCACTCGCGATGGATACGGCGCGCATCCAGCACCGGATGGTTCTCCCGCCACTGGTGTAATACGGAAGCCGCCCCAGAGATCAAGGCTCAGTACCGGCTTCTGCCACGTGCTTCAGATGCTGGTTCCTGGTGCGCAGAAGCTGTGTCATGTATTGGGTCAGGAACAGCCTTTCAGCCATTCTCCCCAGGGGACCCAGGGGGGCGCGGAACATGAATATATCTACCATGAGCGTGCCGGATGGTTGAGGGATGAATTCATGCATGTGCGTCAGCTCTTGAAAAGCCCCGCGCACCATCTCGTCAACGAAACGCCGCGGCCGCTCTGCGGCGATGATTCGCGATGTCAGGTGTTGTCTGATGCCAAAATGGACGGCTTCCCAGGTGACGGTATCGCCGAGCTTCATCACCCCCGACATCACACCGGCAACCGGGCGCTCACGCGTGTGCGCCATGGAGCGACGATGCAGGTCTACGTTCAGGGCGAGATCGTAGCAGCGTTCCGCTGGCGCCTCGATGTACGTCTCCAGGCGGATGGTCGGCATCGCCTTCGTCTCGATTCTTGCGGCGCAATAGCACTGCCCCACAGATTCTACGTCCGACCAACCAATCGTGCATGAGCGATAGAGCAACCTGTTACCTGTTACGGGCCGGCGCGAGATGCTCCCTGGAGCGCGGTCCATCGTAGCGAGGGCCGCAACGTGGTCCCTAGGGGAGCAGCCCGCGCGCTTCACCAGCCAGGGGGAAATGCCAGCGCTTCGCCCTGGTCGCCGCCAATCTTCGGCAGAAATCTCACCCCGCTATCCCGTCTTCGTGTGCTAGGGTTGATTTCCGCATAGGTGCGTCGTCCGCGTTGCCCCGCATCTTCAGGGCGCTCCTCGCCCGATCACCCGTCGTTCGCTGCGAGTCGAAGGGATTGCTGTTGCGCTCATTTCAGGCACTGAACCGCTACGGGCGGCTGCTGGCCCACTATCTGCGGCCGCAGTGGCCGCGGATGTGCCTGCTGGCTGCGACCCTGTGCGTCACCATCGCCGTGCAAGTGGCCGCGCCGCTGGTGGCAAGCCAATTCATTGACGAGGCCTCCACTGGAGGCGCGCTGCGCGGGTTGATCGTTCTGGCGCTGCTGACGATGGGGCTGGCGCTGGTAGGACAGGGTGTGGCGGTTGC
Source organism: Ktedonobacterales bacterium (assembly GCA_035763125.1). GTDB lineage: Bacteria > Chloroflexota > Ktedonobacteria > Ktedonobacterales > JADMIN01 > SMAG-U1939. Next base: position 7,818 of record DASUBU010000273.1, on the reverse strand, counting down.
CGAAACGTACGTGGCCGAGAATGTGAGCTGGATCTCCACGAACGCGCTGCGCACCGATCTGTTGGCCCATCTGCTGCGGCTGGATGCCTCGTTTCACACGGCTCATACGCCGGGCGAGCTGATCGAGCGGGTGGACGGCGATGTGGCCACCCTCGCCCGCTTCTTCTCACGCTTTGTGGTCTACGTGCTTGGTAACGGCCTCTTGATGCTGGGTGTGCTCGCCCTGCTCTTTCACGTAGACTGGCGGCTGGGACTGGGGCTCAGCGCCATAGTTGCGCTGACCTTGACCGCCATGTTGCGCATCCGCGCCGTCGCCACACCCTCGTGGGCCGCCGAGCGCCAGGCCAGCGCCGATTTCTACGGCTTCCTGGGGGAATACCTGGCCGGGCTGGAGGATGTCCGATCCAGCGGGGCGGGCGCGTTTGTGCTGCGCCGCTGCGCCGAGGTGATGCGACTGTGGCGGGCCGCGACACTCAAGGCGCAGATGTGGGGCTACGCGCTGGTCGCCACCAGCGAAGGTATGTATGGCCTTGGCATGGCGGTCGCCTTTGCCCTGAGTGCCATACTATTCAGGGCTGGCGCGCTGACCATCGGCACCATCTACCTTATCTTCCAGTGCATCGAGATGCTGAGCCGGCCGGCCAACCAGATCCGCAGGGAAGTGCAGGATCTGCAACAGGCGGACGCCAGCATTGGCCGCGTCGAGGCGCTGCTGGCTGCGATGCCGCGCCTCACCGACGGCCCCGACGACGCGCTGCCGCCCGGCCCGCTCTCGGTGGAGCTAGCCGGCGTCTCGTTTGCCTATGCGGAGGATACCCCCGTCCTGCGCGATATCAGCGTGTATCTGGCGCCGGGTTGTGTGCTGGGGATAGTAGGGCATACGGGCAGCGGCAAAACGTCGCTGACACGTCTGCTGCTGCGCTTCTACGATCCAGTCGCAGGCGTGGTGCGCCTAGGTGGCGTGGACCTGCGGACGCTTCGCCTGACGGCGGTGCGTGCGCGCATTGGCCTCGTCACCCAGGAGGTGCATCTCTTCAATGCCAGCGTGCGCGACAACCTGACTCTCTTCGACGACAGCGTGCCTGATGAGCAGATCGTCGCCGCGCTGGATAGTCTGGGGCTGAGCGGCTGGCGGCGTGAGCTGCCGCGTGGGCTAGATACCCTCTTGGGAGCGGGTGGCGTTGGACTCTCCGCTGGGCAGGTCCAGGTGCTGGCCTGCGCGCGCATCTTCCTGTGCGACCCCGACGTGGTGATCCTGGACGAACCGTCCTCGCGCCTCGACCCGGCCACCGAGCAACTGGTGCAGACGGCGCTGGGCCGGCTGCTGGAAGGTCGCACCGGCATCATCGTGGCGCACCGGCTGGCCACCATCGCCTACGCCGACGACATCCTCGTTCTGGAGGAGGGACAGGTGCGCGAGCATGGACCACGCCTCGCCCTCGCCGCCGATCCCGCCTCGCGCTTTGCCACATTGCTGCGAGCCGCCAGAGAGGTAGTGGCCCCATGAAGCAGCTTCCGACCTGGCGCTATCTGGCGGGGATGGCCCGTTACCGGCGTGGGCTCTACGTACTTCACGCGCTCTTGTGGAGCGTGATGAATCTCTCGTCGCTCCTCGTGGGGCTGATCGCTCGCGCCTTCCTCGATACGCTCACCGGGCAGGCGCGCCTGCCCGCCGGGGCAACGGGGCTGATCGTGCTGCTGGTGGTGATCGCGGTGGGCCGCATGGCCCTGTGGCTCGTTGGCGGGTTTGTCGAAATCGCCCTGCGATTCACGATGAGTGGTCTAGTGCGCCGCAACCTGCTGCGGCACGTCCTGAGGCGGCCAGGAGCCCACGCGCTGCCGTTCTCCATCGGCGAGACCATCAGCCGCTTTCGCGACGATGCCTATCAAGCCGAGGACGGCGTAGATTGGTCCGACGAGATTGTGAGCCAGGGCCTATTTGCCGCGGTGGCGTTCGCGGTGCTGCTGCACATTGACGCCAGCATGACCCTGATCGCCACTCTGCCGCTGGTGCTGGTGGTGGCAGCAGTGCGCTGGGCAAGCGGCGCACTGGAGCGCTATCGCACCGCCAGCAGCCAGGCCACGAGCCAGGTCACAGGCGCCATCGGCGATATTCTCGCGGCAGCGCAGATGCTGCAGGCTGCCGGCGCCGAGGAACGGGCCGTGGCCCACTTCCGGCGGCTGAACGAGCAGCGCCGCAAAGCCATGCTCGCCGATCGCCTGGTGACGCAGGCGCTGAGCGCCATCACGGCCAACCTGGTAAGTGTGGGCACCGGCGTGATTATGCTGCTGGCCGCTGGCAGTCTGCGCGATGGTAGCCTGACAGTGGGCGACTTCGCCCTGTTCGTCGTGTACCTGGGCTTCATCGCGGACTTCATCAGCTCGCTCGGCCAGTTCCTGGCCGTCTACCAGCAGATCGGGGTAGCCTTCGCACGCATGGGCGCCTTGCTCGGTGGCGCTCCCCTGGCCGCGCTGGTATCACACACTCCCCTGTATCTGCGCGGATCGCTGCCCGCAGTGCCACCGCCTCCAGCACTCAACGCGACCGACCGATTAGCGCTGCTAGAGGCGCGCGGGCTGGCCTATCGCCATTCGGAGTCGGGGCGCGGCATCACGGGCGTGGACCTGCGCCTGCGGCGAGGCACGCTGACGGTGGTGACGGGGCGCATCGGCGCGGGCAAGACGACACTCCTGCGAGCCCTCCTGGGTCTGCTGCCGCGTGAGGCGGGCGAGATCAGGTGGAACGGCGAGACCGTGGGCGATGCGGCCGCCTTCTTTGTGCCACCGCGCGCGGCCTACACGGCGCAGGTGCCGCGCCTGTTCAGCGAGACGCTCAAGCAGAACATCCTCCTGGGGCTGCCCAACGACCCCGCCGCCCTGGCTGCGGCGGTGCGGGCCGCCGTTCTCGAGCGCGACGTGCGCGGGCTGGAGGCGGGCTTAGAGACGCCGGTTGGCACCCGCGGTGTTAAGCTTTCCGGTGGCCAGGTGCAGCGCACGGCGACGGCGCGTATGTTGGCGCGTGGCGCCGAGCTGCTGGTGATAGACGACCTCTCCAGCGCGCTGGACGTCGAGACGGAGCGAGAGCTCTGGAAGCGGCTGTTCAGCGGTGGCGACGTGACGTGCCTGGCCGTCTCGCATCGCCGCACCGCCCTGCGCCGCGCCGACCACATCATCGTGATGAAGGACGGCCGCGTCGAAGCCCAAGGAACCCTGGACTTCTTGCTTGCGACGTGCGCCGAGATGCGATCTCTGTGGCAAGATGCCGGCGACCCAGGCGAGCCTGATGTCGTCGTGTGATGCCAGAACGGTCTGGCCGGTTGCCGTGGACACTGGTGGTTCGGCAAGAGCCCGGAACACGGTCGGGCGCGCAGAATTCCCAACGGCTCCGCACATCGGCGTAACGTATCGCGCTCAGCGCAGGAGGAAGCCGGGGATGCGATAGCCGGTCCGGTTGAGGATAGCGGCGATCTTGCTCGCCGTCGCCTCCGTGTCCCATTCGTAGTCCAGCGCGTTTGCCAGACGGTTGACCGCGTTGAAGAGGAATGCGATGTGGAGCAGATCCACGATGCCTTCCTCCGGCACCCCAGCGGCGCGGACCGCGGCGATGTCGGCCGGTGTGACCTGGCTGGGCGAGAGGGTGAGCTTCTCCAGCAAAGCGAAGGCAGCGCGCACGCGCGGCGGGAAGGTGGCATCGCCAGCATCGCGCCAGTGGTCGAGCTGTTCCGTCGTGATCTGTCGCCCAAGCCGCAGGGTCGCACCGCTCGAATGAACGCCCAGGCAGTAGCGACAGGTGTTGAGGCGTGAGATGAACGCGCCGAATAGCTCGCGCTCGCCAGGCGTCCAGGGTGAGCGCCCGCGCATGATAGAACGGATGAGGAATATCCAGGGCCGCCCGAAGAACCGCGGCCGATACAGCGCGGTCTTCACGACGGCATCAGGCTCGGTCCCGGCGAGCGCGCCCATCAGGCGCAGGGCCAGCCGGTTGCGCCTCCCGTGTCCGTGGTCCAGCACGTCTAGTCGCATGATCAGCGCCCCTCACGCCCCACTTGGCCGTCGCGCATGGCGCGCATCCCAGCCTCGCACCGCTCTGCCGCCGTGCCCAGGGCGGCGGCGACGGTCAGCTCGAAGACTGCATCTTGCCCGTATCCGCTCTCCAGCACACGCTGCACGTCGTCGTCGCCGATGCGATACGACTGCTGACGGATCTTCGCCACGTATTCGCCCAACGGCCCGTCGGGGGACGTGCCATGGAAGACGGCTTGGCGCATAGTCGGATCGGTGGCGCCAGGCGATTCGAGCACGGCGCGTAGCAGGGCCGTCATCTGCTTGGCGCGCCGGCGGCCGTGTCTCCGATCGGCCCGTTTGCGCAGGGCGGGTATTGACCACATATCAGGCGCCTCCTGTGACGGTCGAACGGCGGTTATCACGGGCTGCCGAGTGCGTGAGAAGCGGTACCGCAATCTTACCGGATGTGGCGGGCCGAGAAGAACCAGTGCGTATACTTGGTGGGCGCCTTGAAAAGGATGAGGCCGCACACCGCTGGAGAGGAGATGCACCAGGTGGATCTGCGCTACACGCACACGCGCCTTCTGGTACGCGACTATGCGGCTTGCTTTCGCTTCTACCGCGACGTACTGGGCTTCAGCGCCGGCTTTGGCGACGAGTCCAGCGGTTACGCCGATTTCGAGACGGGCGCGGTGACCATCGCGCTCTTCGACCGCCACGAGATGGCCGAGGCCGTCGGTACGGCGGGGTTGCCCGCGGCAGCGGAGCGCCAGGACGACGTGGCGCTGATCCTCGCGGTGGACGACGTGAACCAGGCGCATCGCGCGCTTACCGCGCGCGGCGTGCAGTTCGTGACCGAGCCGCACGACCGGCCCGAGTGGGGCATCCGCGTGGCCCACTTCCGCGACCCCGACGGCATGCTGCTCGAAATCTATCAGAGCCTGTCGGCGTAACGCCTCAGCCAGTCCTACGAGCGACCAGGACCATCGGGCGGCGTTGCCGCATCGGCGTTAGGTCCCCAGGAACGATGTAGTGGCGAGGCCTGCCTCGCCTTGTGCCGGCGTGAGACTGCCACCACATTCGAGAGGAAAGACGACACATGACCGACCTGAAGAACCACAGCTCGGGCTTTGCCGACGTCTACGGTGCGCGGATCTATTACGAGATCGCTGGCGAGGGACATCCAGTGGTGCTGATCCACGCCGGCATCGCCGACAGCCGCATGTGGAATCACCAGTTCGCGGAGCTCGCCCAGACGTATCGCGTGCTGCGCTTCGACGCGCGCGGCTACGGCCAGTCCTCGCTGCCACCGAGCGAGTACTCGTGGCGCGGCGACCTCTACGAGCTGGCGCGCCAGCTCGGCATCGAGCGAGCGTATCTGATCGGCGTTTCGATGGGCGGCGGCGCGGCGATTGACGCGGCGCTGGAGCGACCGGACTTTGTAGCGGCGTTGATCGCGGTCGGGCCAGGCGTCTCCGGCTTCAATGTGTCTGACCCAGAGGATGAGGCAGTCTACGAGCAGGTCGAGGCGGCGGTCAAGGCTGGCGATCTGCAGCGCGCCAACGAGCTGGAGGTTCATCTCTGGGTGGATGGGCCGGGCCGCACGCCAGAGCAGGTCAACCCCGCCGTGCGCGATCTGGTGCGCGAGATGAACTGGATCCCCTACACCCACCTCAAAGAGGCCGAGCAGGCCAAGGCGCAGCCGCTGGAGCCGCCAGCGGCGGGCCGTCTGGGCGACATCCATGTGCCGACGCTCGCCATCATCGGCGACCAGGATCTTTCGGGCATAAAGCAGGCCGTGGACCTGATCGCCGCCAACGTGCCCGGCGCGCGCAAGGTCGTCATGCACGGCACCGCACACGTCCCCAACATAGAGAAGCCCGAGGAGTTCAACCGCATTGTGCTCGACTTCCTCGGCTCGTTGGGATAGGGAGTCCGCGCCTCTGGTTAGGGGCATGCACACACGCCCCTACAAGCCCAGGCGAGGGTGGTGTAGCGGCGAGGCTAGGCCTCGCCCGTGTGCGGCGTGGGAAAGCGCACGACCCGCCGGCGTGTTTGCCTGCGCAGCGTTGCCGAGGAGCCGCCATGCCAACTGCCACCACCATCGAACATCTCGACACCCATTGGGCTGTGAACTTTGACTGCGAGCGTGACGCCCTCCACCGGCCGGGCGTCACGCTGCTGCGCAATGGCGGCGACTACGCCACCTATCACGGCGCGTATCTGCTGCGCTGGGGCGAGACCTGCGTCTTCACCGTCCCAGCGCCATTCTATGAACGGGCGGTGGCCGGCATTACGGGGCGTAGCGCGGACGAGGTCTTCGACCCCGGATTTCTGGCCCGGCTGTTCGGAGACGCCATAGACCGCATCATCGGGCCGGCGTTCCGCGGCTGCTGCGACGCGAGCGACTTCCGGCCGGTAGACGCACCGGGGGCGCGGCTGCTGGCGCCGGAAGATGAGCCGGCGTTGCGTGCGCTCGCGGCGGCCTGCGGCGACGAAGCCTGGGAGTACAGCGGCATCACGTTTGACCGGCCGCCCAACTTCGGCTATGTGGTCGCCGGTGAGCTGGTCGCGGCGGGCATGCTGCGCACGCTGAGCGAGGGGCTGCGCCACGTCGGCATCGCCACGCATCCCCATCAGCGGAGGCGCGGCTATGGGCGGGCGCTGGTCTCGTACATGACGGCCTACGCGCTCGCCGAGGGCGGCATCGGCCACTACCAGACCTTGATGAGCAACACGCCCTCGAAGGCCATCGCGCTGTCGCTGGGCTACCAGCAGTATGCCACGGGGCTGGCAGTGCGCCTGCGCCTGCCGTCAAAGTGACGGAGGGGTCGGCCCGGCCCGTGGATCCCGGATCGCCCCGATCCTCGAACGGACCTATGCGCCGCTGTGGCGCTACTGTGATGAGATGGCCGCGACCCGGTCACCATCGCCGTCTCGCGCTCTTCGCACAGGGTGCCTTCACCGCGGATGTCGCCGAGTGCACGCGGAAGGACGAGGCGCTGCGCGCGGCCAAGATCGTGCTGTGTGGCCCCACAGCGGCCGATGCGCTGGCGCACCTGCGCCAGCCTGCCGCCGCGCCCACCTCGCATGCCGCCCTCAAGACGCAAGATCCGCCAATCATGGTCTACCAATGCTGGAGGCGCTCTGCGCCACGGTCGAAACCGCGCTCCTTGGCTAATAGCGGGCTGGCCGTGCGGCGCAGGCGACGGGGGAAGGACCACCAGCCATGCCCAAGCCATTCATCCTCGCCGTCGAAACGGAGCAGCAGACGGCCGATGCGCTGGAGCGTGACCTGCCGAAGCGCTACGGAGCCGACTACGACGTCGTGATCGAGCGCTCGCCGCTGGCGGCGCTCGAGCGTCTGCGTGCGTTGCGGCAGGCGAGCGCCGAGGTTGCGCTGATTGTCGTGGGGCTGTGGATGGCAGAGATGCCCGGGCTTCAGATGCTCGATCATGCCCACACGCTCTTCCCCGACGCCAGACGGCTGCTGCTGATCGCCTACATTGATCCCACGGTGGACGGGGTGGCAGCCACGGCGACGGCGCTCGACCAGTTCGACGCCTACGTCAGCAAGCCGTGGGTATCGCCTGAGGAATGGCTCTATCCGGCCATCGGCGAGCTGCTGAGTGAGTGGGCGAAGGACCATCTGCCATGCTTCGAGGCGGTGCGTGTGGTCGGCTCGCAGTGGTCGCCCGATACCCATCTCATGCGCGATCTGCTCGAGCGCAATCCGGTGCCGTACGGCTTCTACGCCGACGACTCCGCGGAGGGACAGCGGCTGCTGGCGGAATATCACCTGGATGCCGAACA
>DASUBU010000272.1:0-17788 GCA_035763125.1 Ktedonobacterales bacterium | reverse complement strand
CAGCAGCGTATCCACGAAGCAATCGTCGAGGATCGTCACCTCTACGGCGTCCACCGGCTCCAGGGTCACCTGCCCGCTCATGCGATCCTCCCGCTATAGCGCTTTCTCGCGCCGTGCTCGGCGTAGGACTTTTCGCACCTCATCGGGAAGAGTATATCCATTTGAGTCAATCAGCCGGAGTCAAGACAATGCAGGCGGGCAAAGCGAGGCCGGGAAATGGGTTGGGATGCGAATATGAGGAATAGCGACCGAGCGCTCAACGCTTCCGCCGAGCTCCCGGAGATCTGAACATGATCACGGCCAAGGGAACAAAACTGGCGATCGCTATGACGGTGAATCCAACGCCAAGGAGGGTCAGTATGGTCGCGATGGGCTCGGGGAACGGGGGTATGCCGCGGTGGAAATCGAAGGTTGCCGCAGTGGCGATACCTCCGATCAGGGCAGTGGCAAGCATGGCCTCGCCCATGACCGCCCACAATACATGGTAGGTGCGTGGATACTCCTGTGTGGGGCGGTTGTGATCCTGGCGATACTGCCAGCGTGCATAGAAGGGCAGCAGGGCCATAGCAAGGACCGCAACCACGCATAAGGCGGTGAACACGATCTTTGCCCGCCTTCTTGTCAGACTGTCTTGCGGAAGACCTTCGAGGTCTTGACGTGCTCGTAGCCGAGGCCCTCATAGAAGCGGTGGGCACGCTCGCGGACGATGTTCGACCAAAGGCGCACCTCGTCATAGCCGCGCTCGTCGGCCCACGCCTCCGCGGCGGCCATCAGCGCGCGACCGACGCTCTTCCCCCGCACCCGCTCGTCCACGACGATGCCGGCGACCTGGGCGAATGGCTCCGCCTCCAGGAGGACGCGGCCGGCGAGGTGGATCCAGCCGACCACGCGCTCCTCGCCGTCCTGGGCGACTAGCAGCGTGTCGTGGGGCGAGGCGAGCAGCAGCTCGAAGCGATGGGTGATCGCCTCCTCCGTCTCGGGGTAGCCGAGCTGTGTGCAGAGCGCCGTCACCGCCGGCAGATCGCCGCGCGCCATCGGCCGCACGCGCACGCTCGCGTCAGTCTCCATTGTGATTTCGGTCGTCGTCGTCTCCATCGCCGTCTCCTTTGTAGAGCGGAGCCGTATCGAGCCAGCCGTACGAGACCTCGGTCATCATCTGGCCGCCAAGCTCGAATTGCTGCTGGCCGAGGAACGTGCCGCCGAGTGTCTCGTAGAAGCGGCGGGCAGGGTTCTGCTCGAACACCCAGACCAGCATCGAGCGCATGCCGCGTGCGGCCAGCTCGCGCGCCACCGCCGCCACCAGCCGCCGGCCCGCGCCCTGTCCGTGCGCCTCGCGCAGCACGTAGACCGTGTACAGCTCGCCCGCGTAGGCGGGGTCGCCATCGCGCCGTGGTCCACCGCCTGCAAAACCGACGACGCGGCCAGCGGCATCCGCGGCGACGAAGACGAAGCTCGGTCGGTCGGGCACGGCCAGTCCACGCGCCCACATCTGCTCGCGCTCGGCCACCGAGAGTGTGTCGAGGAAGGCATCTGGCACGATGCCACGATACGTCTCGCGCCAGCTCGCGACATGAACTTCGGCGACGGCGCGGGCGTCGGCTTGGCCGGCGCGGCGTATGTCGAGCACGGTGAGCTTCCTTTCCTTCCTCCTCACGTCTCCATCCAACTGGCAACTGCAATCTACCATGTATCTCTGTGGGCTGCCAGGCAGCGCTGGGCTGGCGCGGCTGAGCAGCGAGGCGGCGTGTCCGTTCGGGCCATGCCAATTGACGCGCACTCGCCGCCCGCCCTATACTCGCAGGCGTTCGCGTCTGGCCTGGCGGGTGGATGGATGGACGGCCTGGGCCTGGGGCGCGACGGCGGAGGGGGCGCCGGCATGCGCGATCGGTCATCAGCGCGAGGGGGACGCGGCGGGCGCGCCAGCGATCCGGCCGCGAGCACCCGCGGTGCGCGGGCAGTCCCTCCGCGGCGCGGCCTGGCCGATACAGGGCGTGCCCCCGCCGCTGGCCCCTTCCGGCCGTACGGAATGGAGTCCAGCGGGCGGCTGCCGGCGGCGCCAGGAACGGGCTACATGCCGGGAACCGGTCGGATGGGCACGGCCCACGTGCCGGGCGCGAGCTCGTGGACACAAGCCGAGATGGCGGCGGTCAAGCGGCGACATGTAGGCATCGCGATCTTCCACGACGGCAACCCCGGCCATCTGTGGCGTGGCGAGCTAGCTTCGCAGCTTGGCGAGGCAACGCTGAGCGCCGGCATAGTGATGTGGATTGCCGTCCTGCTGCCCTCGCCGTTGGCGGTGGCGGCGGCCGTGCTGGCGCTGGCGCTGCCTGCGCTGTTCGTGCGGCCATTCGTCGCCCGCCTGGAGAATGTACGAGAGCCGCGCGTGCCGCTGGTCTGGATTGGACGGCTGCGTATCGTGCTGGCGCTGGGGCTGATCGCCATGCACTTCCAGACGATCATCCCGGTGCTCTACGCGCTGCTGCTGGGTATCTCGCTGTTAGGCCGGATGCGCGAGGCCGTGCGAACCGCCGTGATCCGCGCCTGCCTGGAGCAGGGCGAGCCGGCGCACGTCGCCAACGACATGCACGTCGGCGCGGCGGTCGCAGCCGTGGTGGGGCCGCTGCTGGCAACACTCTTCTTCATCCTGCTGGGCGAGCGCATCTTGCTGGTGAGCATTGGCGCGGCGCTGTTCTTCCTGCTCAGTATGAACTCGGAGGGCTTCCTGGATGCGCTGCCGCCTGAGCGGCGTGCCTTCCTGCGGGTGACACCAGCGGCGGCGCTGGCCGAAGGTGGGGCGACAGATCTGCCACCGGAGCCAGACGATGTGGGCGAGGACGCCGATCCACAGCGACTGCGCGAGCTGGGCCTGCCAGAGTGGTATCAGCAGGGGCCAAAGCACGCGGGCCACGCGCTGGTGGACCTTCGCGCGGGCCTGGGACTGGCCGGCACACGTACCGCGAGCACGGCGGCGCTGGTTGCTGTGGCGGCACTGGCGATGATCGGCGGCGGACTGGCAGTGCTGGAGGTCTTCTACGTCACCGGCGAGCTTGGACTGCCGACGTTCTATCTGGGACCGCTGCTGGCGGCCGAGGGCACCGGAGCCGCGCTCGGTGTGGCGCTGGCGGGCGGAGGCACGGGCAAGCGCTGGCGCGGGCTGCTGATCGGCGGCGTGGTCGTCTCGGGGCTGGCGGTCGCGGCGCTGACACGACTGCCGCTGATGCAACTGGCGCTGGGCGTGGCTCTGGTGCTGGGCATGGCCGAGGCGTTCGCGCTCGCTGGCGTGCGGCAGGCGCTCTCATCGGGCTTCTCGGGCGTCGAGCGGCGGGCGTTGGCCGCGGCGCAGGTCTGGGTGGGAGCGCTGGGTGGGGTGGTCGGCGCGGCGGCCTTCGGACTCTTCTACTCCGGCGGCGATGCCAACGTGATGCCACTGCCGGCACCGTTGCGCGGCCTGCCGAGCTGGCCGATTGATGTGCTGCTCTTCCAGATGGGTGTGGCGCTGGCCGTCTTCGGTGTGGCGCTCGGATTCTACTCTGCTGGTCCGCAACGTAAAGGTAAGGGCAAGGGTAAGGACAAGCGGGCGAAGGCGGATGCCAGTGGAAGCCGTGGCCGTGTGCCCGATGAGCTGCCAGACGCAGACGAGCTGGATGGCAGCCGGTATTTCCCGGCGGCTGGCGTAGGCGGCTGGGGCGATGATGAGGCGACGGGCTACACTGGCGAGTACGGCGCGACGGGCTACCAGACCGGCTACTACGAAACCGGGCAGTATGAGACGGGCTACCAGACTGGCTACGGCGACGCGACGGGCTACACCGGCGAGTACGGCGCGACGGGGTACGGCACGAGTTACGGCCGCTCGGCGCGGGACGATGACGACGGCTACGATAACCCCGGCGCCTCACGTGGTGGCCGTGGGGGCGGCGGGCGCGGCCGACGCTAAGAGGCGCCTCACCTCTGGCGGCCAGGGCGTCCGACGGACGGCGCTACGGATTGTGTGCAGCGCAGGGGGCCGGCGGCGTGGAGTTGTATCGTACGCTCAGTGGTTCATCTGTGAAATTCGTAGACGGCGCGATCTCCCCGGTTCTGAGCTGTAGTGGCGAGGCCTGCCTCGCCTCGCCTCGCCGCCACAATCTCACGCCAACTTGCCGGATGGGCCGCTCAGCTCGTTTGGGTGGCCCCGTCTGCGGCGTTGCCAGGGGCGATCTGCGCGACCGAGTCGAGCACCAGCGTCGGGCGGTAGGGGAAGCGTTCGATCTGCTCGCGCCGGGTCACGCCGCTCAGCACGAGGATCGTGCGCATGCCGGCCTCGGTGCCCGCGACAATATCGGTATCCATGCGGTCGCCGATCATCACCGATGATTCTGAGTGCGCATCGAGCTGGCGCAGCGCCGAGCGGATCATCAGCGGATTGGGCTTGCCGACGAAGTAGGGACGCACGCCGGTGGCCTCGGCGATCAGCGCGGCGACGGCGCCAGTGGCGGGCACCAGGCCCTCCTCCACGGGTCCTACCACATCGGGATTGGTGGCAATGAAGCGCGCGCCCGCCGCCACCAGGCGGATCGCCAGCGTCAGCCGCTGGAAGCTATACGAGTGCGTCTCGCCGAGCACGACGTAGTCGGGGTTCTGGTCGGTCAGCACGTAGCCGACGTCGTGCAGCGCGGTGGTCAGGCCGGCCTCGCCGATCACGAAGGCGCGGCCCTCCGGGCACTGGCGACTGAGGAACTGCGCGGTGGCCAGCGCCGAGGTGTAGAGCGCATCGGCCGGCACGTCCAGTCCGCTGTGGGCGAGCCGCGCTTGCAGGTCGCGTGTGGTGTAGAGCGAGTTGTTGGTCAGGATCAGAAACGGCGTGCCGGCCGCCCGCAACCGCGCGATGAACTCGGCTGCGCCGGGAATCGTTTGGGCGCCGCGCACCAGCACGCCGTCCATATCCATCAGGAAGGCCGCCGCCTCCACCATTTCCAGGTTTTCATCGGTTGCCATGATAATCCTCTTGTCCTCTCTATGTTGATGCGCTGGGGCAAGTGGGCAGGCAAACAAACGCCCGCCGGACTCCCTACTCATAGGGAGCACTCTGGCGGGCGACGCTGTCCTCCGTGGCCAGCCCTCACACGCGGGGTGAGCCGGCCACACTCGCTCTGAACGATAGCATCTGCGCGCTCAGGGCATCAAGCGATCACCCAGCCGGCGGCTGCCACCGCGCCTGGAGGGCTTTTCCTCAGTGGGGATGCCCCTCGACCGCCAAGTCCGCCTGCGCGGACTGGGGCTATAGTGGACAATTGTATGACGCGGCAGGCACGCCCTGTCTGCTTGAACCGCCGCCTGCCGCCTGCTAACCTGTCGCTCACAGGCAGATTGCGCGCCCGATGCATTCGCCGTTCTTCGGGGCGTCCACCGGGCGCCCCTGCGCTGCGCGCATCGGCCAAGCTGTAGGGGCGTGTTGCACACTCCCGGACCAGAGGGATGAGGATCCTTCCCAATGCCCGACATTGCCGCTCCGCGCATCTTCGTCAGCCACAGCCACGAAGACGACACCTACTGCCGCGCCTACGTGGACGAGCTGCGGCGGCTGCTGGGTGGCGAGCGCGACGCCTACCGCTGCAGCACCCACCCCGACGACGTCAACGACTCAACCACATCCTTTCCTTTGGCGGCCCAAGGGTGGCCCAAGCGAATTCGCCCTCAGGCGAACGTCGTATCAACATTGGGCTTGGTTGAGCTCCGAAGCAGCCGTCGTAAAGGCCGCGTTACCAAGGTCGAGCAGCTGGCCCCCGGCCTGCACATCTGGGAGATATTGATTGTCTATGCCCCGCATGATGGATGTCGCTGCGTTATGGTAATACGCGAGCGCGCTGTGAAGCTGCGCATCCGCTTCATGCAGGCACGGAGGCGCGGGGTTCTTTGCCAAGACGTTCTGGAAGCGTGTCACTTCGTCGTCCACGGACTGCATGTCGCCGCGGCAGGCAGCGAGATCTCCGGCACCGCAATCAGTCTGCGCCTGAGTGAATACCGCCAGGAGGCTATTCATGCTTGGCCTGATAGCAGCCAGGTAGGCTGGCGCTCTAGCATTTGGATTGGGTGTCGCGGTCGGCGGTGGGGTCGCGGTGGGTTGCGGGGTCACTGTCGGTTGCGGAGTCGCGGTCGGCTGGGGGGTCGCGGTCGGTTGTAGCGTCACCGTCGGTTGTAGCGTTACGGTCGGTTGCGGAGTCGCGGCCGGCTGCAGTGCTGTCACCGCGAGAAAGCTGCCCGCCGCAAGCAGGCCCAGTCCAGCGATCGCCCCCGCGCCAATAAGCGTCCACTGCCACCACGTCCATCCGCGCCACCGCCACCGCCGCCGCGGCAGAGGTCCACCAGCAGGCGGAGCAGGCGGTACCTGCGATGGTGGGGCACCCGCAGACGGCGTTGGTGGCGGAGGGACGACAATAGGAGGGAGCTCAGGCCATGGCGCTTTGTCAATAGGAGGAAGCTCAGGCCACGGTCTATCAAGAGGTGGGAGCTCGAACCATGTCGGATCTCCGGGCGGGTTCCCTGTCGGCGAAGTCTGAGGCGGGTCCTGCGGTGGCATAGGGAACGATGCTCCTTTGAGGTGACGCCGCGCGCCAGAGCCACATCCATCCATGGTGTGATGTGGAATATGCAGACGTAATGCCACGTGACGATCACGAGCAGCAGTGGCGAAATGGCCGATAATTGAGCAGTATTGCGACGGCAACAGGCAGAGAAGAATCTGTCACACCCGCTGGCCGTTTGCTCTGAGAACGCCAGCCTTCGCGCCCATATTGTCCCCCTATCCATGCCATGATATACTCGCGCAGAGTGCCCGCGAATCCGCAATAGCAGCCGACGCGTGGCACACAAGACCCCGCTAGTATGGGTGTGGTGGCATGTGTGGCATGGATGAGAAGGGAGCGCCTCCTACGAGCACCATTCGGCTCCCGCTCGGTCCCTATCACCCGACCCTCGCGCTGCCGCTAGACCTGACACTGCGGTTGCGCGGCGAGACCATTGAAGGTCTCGCGCCTGTTGGGACCGGCTACGCGCGCCGCGGCATCGCCGCCCTCGCCGCTGGCCGCCCGATTGACGAGGCCCTGCTGATCGTCGAGCGCGCCTGCTCGTTCGCCCACGAGTCGTATCGCATCGCTCTCTGCATGGCCGTCGAAGCCGCCACCAGCACTGCTGTGCCGCTCATTGCTCAGCACGTGCGTCTGCTCTACGCCGAGATAGAGCGCATCCTGGCGCGGCTGTGGAATCTCGTGCAGATCGCGCGTGCCGCTGGCGACCATAAGGCCGAGGCCGACGCGCTGGAGCAGCGCGAGGCGCTCTTCGAGTCGCTACAAGCCGCCACAGGCCGCCGCCACTACTGGGCCGTCTCAGTGCCCGGCGGCGTGCGTGAGAACCTCGACGCCACGCCCCTCAAGCGTGTTCTGGGCGCCTTCGATCGCGCGCTTGATGCCTGGCGCGCGCGGGTCGCTCCGGCCGGGCGGCTGGGCCGCATCTGCCGCGATCTCGGCCCTCTCAACGCTGAGCGCGCCGCCAAGCTGGGCCTGACGGGCGTCGCCGCCCGCGGCTCCCGTCCAATAGAAGATCTGCGCCGCGCTCGCCCCTACGGCGCCTACGGCGCGAACACTGCCGCCTTGAAAGTGACCGACCGCAAGCTCGGTGGCGATGTAGCTGCCCGACTCGTCTGCATTATCGAGGATGTTGGCACAAGCCTCTCACTTGCCCGGCCCGTCGCCGACGAGCTGGTCGCCGATGAGCTGGCCGCCGCCACGCTGCCCGCAGTGCGCGCGGCGCCCGGCGAGGCGCAGCCCGGTGCGATCAGCCTGGGCGCCGTCGAGGGACCCCACGGCCCCATCGAGGTGGCTGTCACGCTCGCTGGCGCCGATAGTCTCGCCCAACTGCGGCTGAGCGCTCCCGGCGCGGCGACGCTCGCGGGGCTGCCTGAGCTGCTGGAGGGGCGTTCCCTGGCGCAGGCCTCGGTGATCCTGGCCAGCCTGGACCTCTGCATCGAGTGTCTCGACCTCTAAGCGAAAGGAACCGGCTGTGCCGATACCTGCTTTTATCCTGCTCATCACGCTTGCCCCGGCCGCCTGCGGTGTGCTGATCGCAGCCCTGGGCTTCGGCCGCCGCGCGCTCGCGCCCCTGGCGCTGGGCCTGGCCGTCCTCGGCGCGCTGATCCCCGCTGTGGGCATGCTGATTCTGGCACCCGCGCTGGATGCCGGCGGCGCGCTCTTCTTCACCATACTCGGCGGCACCATCGGCGACAACGACTGGTTCTCCCCCGCCTACCGTGTTGATTCGCTGGGCATCTTCGCCGCGCTTGGCATCGCCTTCATCGTCACGCCGCTGCTCGTCTGGATGGCCTGGCAGCGCGGCGCCGCCACCGACGACACCGCGGACCAGCCCGCCAGCCGCCGCGTGGTCGTGCCGGCTGTCTGGGCCGGCCTGGCGCTCGCGCTGGGCGTCGAGACCACCGCGCTGACGCTTGTCTTCGCCGATAATGTGCTCTGGCTGGCGCTCGCCTGGCTGCTGCTGGCAGCGCTGGCCTGGGGTCTCGGCGAAGTCGGCAGCGAGTTTGCTACCCTGGACCGGCCCGGACTCGGCCTGATGCTCGGCGGCCCGATTCTGTGGACGGTCTTCTTCTTCTTCCCCGCCATGACCTACAATGCGCACAACGTGCGCGAGATCTATCCGCGTTTCACTCAGATGATGGGCAATGGTGCCATCGCGCCGTTCCACGCGCTGGCGCTGGTCTTCGCTCTCGCCCTCGCCGCGGGCGCCTATCCCTTCATCACCTGGGTGCGTGCCCGCGCCGCGCTGATCACTCCCGCCGGCCTGGCCGCGCTCGTGCTTGGCGTGCTGCCCCTCGCGCTCTTCGTCGGCGCGCGCACGTATAGCGCCGCTCAGACCGCCAGCAATCAGTGGCAGGAGATCGGCAAGGCCAGCCCGCCCATCACCGCGGGACTCTTCTTTGCGCTGGTCGGCGCGGTCACCGTCGCCGTTGCCGGTCTGCTCGCGCTGGACCGCCGTGATGCCCGCGCGCTGATCGCCTATCTCGCGGTCGCGCAGGTCGGCTGGGGCCTGATCGCGCTGGGCACGGGAGTCCCGGCGGGCATTGTCGGGCTGGTCGCCCTGCTCGCCACGGCGGTCTTCGGCCTCGGCGCGCTGCTCGCCACGCTCTACTCCGCCGGCGCCATCACCAGCGATATCGAGCCGGATGCCGCCGGTCCGCGCGTCTTCGGCGCGCCTATCCAGCCGCTGCGTCTGGCCGCGTGGTGCGCTGGCGCGCTGGCGCTGCTTGGCGTGCCGCTCGGGGCGGGATTTGTCGCGCGGCAGCTCATCTCCGCTGGCGCCGTCCAGGCCCACGGCCTGCCGATCCCGCTGACCGCTATCGCCTGGGCCGGTGACGCGCTGCTTGGCCTGGCGCTGCTGCGTGCCACCGCTCCCGCCTTCACCGCCGCGCTCTCGGCGTCCACTGCTTCCAGCACGGATTCGCCCGCGGATGTGGCGGATGCCGGCGCCGATGACGACGGCGCGGATGCCAGCCTCACCGAGGCTGATGATGCAGCGAGCGCCTCCGACGCCGAAAATGCTGAGAGTGCCAGCGTGGTCGAGCCTGCCGATGCCGTCGCGGACGACATAGACGATACGGACGACATGGACGACATGGACGCCGACGAGCGCGCTGGCTTTCAGCATCCGTCGCTCCGTGTGACGCCGGAACGAGTGCTTGCCTGGCTCGTCGAGGCTCCGGCCGTGCTGCTCGCGCTGCTTGCGGTGGTCGTCGCCGTGGCGCCGCAGGTGCTGCTGGCCGTCGGCGCTCTCCCCGGCGCGTCCGCTCTGCTACAGCCCGGCGCTGCCAATGCCGTTGCCCCCGCCACCCTTGGCTATGCCGCCGGACCGATCCTCGTGCTGCCGACGCTGGCGTGGATAGCGGTCGTCGTCCTGCTCGCGCTGCGTGTCTTCCTCGTTCCGGCGGGCGCACGGCAGACCCGCCCAGTCTTCCTGGCTGGCCAGGCCGAGCCGAGCGCCGCCGAGCCGGCCGAAGCAACGACTGAGGGCGAAGCAACGACTGAGGGCGAAGAGCCCGCGGCGGTAAGCGAGGGCGTGGAGCCCGCGAAGAGCGGTGAAGAGGTGGCTGAGCTGATTGGCCTGCCTGCGTCCGCCGAGGCCTGGCACGAGCTGTCGCCCGCCTTCTCCTCCGTCTGGACGCTCCCGGGCGGCGAATGGTTGCTCAAGGGCATTGACGACGAGCCTGACGAAGTCGAGGCTGAGGAGGAAGACGTCGAGGCGGTCGCTGAGGCTGAGCCAGTGGCCGAGGAGGAGCCAGGCGCCGAAGTCGAGGCCGACGAGGAAGACGTCGAGGAAGCTGCCGAAGCTGAGGCTGAGGATGAGCCGGAAGCGTTGGCCGCGATGGGGGAGCTAGAGGTTTCGGACGCCGAGGAGGTGTCTTCTGTGGAGCAACCGGAGGCCGTGGTAGCAGAGAAGGAGATGCTGGCGGAGATCACTGACAGCGCGGATGAGCCGGACGCCACCGAGGATGAGCTGGAGGCAGCGGAGGGCGCGGATGATCTCGCGGAGCTTGCCGGCGAGAACGTGGCCGCGGAGGAGCCGAGCGAGCCGGAGACAGCGGCGGAATCCCCCGGAGCCAAGCAGACCAGCGCGAAGCCGCGACCCGCGCAGAAACCGCGGAAGCAAACGCAGAAGCCGACGCACTCTCGCGAGCGCGCTGCCACGCGCAGCCGCAAGCGGGGTGGCGGAGGCCGCGCATGAGTCAGCGCGCTGATCCCACCGCCGTGCGCCCCGCACTGGAACCCGAGCCGCCGCGCCGCGTCACCGTCGCCCTCTATGCGCTTGAAAGCGGCGGTTGCGGCGCCTGTGCCCAGAGCTTGGCTGGTCTACGGGCCCCACGGAAAGCGCCCGCGCTACGCGCCTCCGGCCTCGCCTTTGTCGCCAGCCCGCGCCACGCCGATGTGTTGCTGCTCGCCGGTCCGCTCTCGGCTCGTGCCGGGCAGGCTGTCAGGCGTATCGTCGAGGCCACGCCGTTACCGAGGGCGGTGATCGCAGTAGGTGACTGCGCGATTGATGGCTGTGTCTTCGCTGGTAGTGGGCACCTTACCCAAAACCCGGCTGCCGCGCTGGACGTCAACGTCGAGATTGCGGGCTGTCCGCCATCCCCCGATGCCATCCTCGCGGCCATTATCGAGGCCGCGCGCCTGCTTGCGGGCAGCGAAGGCCCCTCCGCACCCGACGACATGACCGCCAATCAGCCCACGCATGAACCCACTGACGATCCCGACGAACTCCAAGACGATCTCGAAGTAGAAGGGCCGACGCAATGACCATCCTGCTCGCCACGCTGCTCGCCGCCGCCCCGAAGTCCGAGCCGCTCAACGGCGTGCTGGCCTTCGGTATCGCCGTGCTGATCTACCCCGGTCTGATTGTCGCCGTGCTGGCGGGCTGGGCGCTTTCGTGGGCGCGTGCCTCCGCCCGTGCCGTCGCCGGGCGCCAGGCGATTCCCGCGCCGCTGACCGAGGTGCACGAGATCCGCGCCGAGATCGCGCGCGACAGCATCACCCCGCCGGGGATCGCTCCGCGCGTCGTCGGTGCGTTCGCCAGCATCGTCGCGGTCTTCCCCCTCGTCGCGCTGGTGCTGCTGCCGGTGCCGGGCAATCCGCTGGTCGCTTCCTTGGGCCTACAAGGTGACCTCGTGCTCGAAGGTGGTCTGCTGCTGGGCGTGCCTGTCACGCGGCTGCTGCTCGGTTGGATCATCCCCTCGCCCTACACGCGCCTCGCCGCCGATCGCGGAGCGCGGCTGCTGGCCGGCGTCGTCGTCACCATGGCGCTTGCCCTCGCCGCGAACGCCGAGCAGCTCACTAGCCTGAGCATCGCCTTCACCCCCGCCAAAGCGAGCCTGCCCACCTTCGCCCTCGTCACTCGCCTGCTTGCCGCGCTGGCCTTCGCCTTCACACTGCCTGCCCTGGCGCGCCCTTCGGCCGTGCATGATTCCGGCGATCTGCTGCTGGCGGGCGAGCTGACCGAGATGAGTGGCGCCGATCTGGCCGGCTTCCGCATCGCCGAGGCGTTTCAGCTGCTGGCGGCGGCTGGCGTCTTCACCGCCGTCTTCCTGCTGCCGCTGCTGCCCACTGCCTTCGGCACGGGGCGCAGCCTGCTCTGGCTGGC
This sequence comes from Ktedonobacterales bacterium, assembly GCA_035763125.1. GTDB lineage: Bacteria > Chloroflexota > Ktedonobacteria > Ktedonobacterales > JADMIN01 > SMAG-U1939. The sequence goes on along the minus strand of DASUBU010000272.1, from coordinate 5,611 downwards.
CGGCATCGTGCTCACGACGCTCGGCATCGGCGCGTGGGAAGGTTATGTCGCGCGCCAACCCGCCAGGCAGACCGAGGAGCGCCCGCCGCTGACCTGGTGGCTTGGCTGGCCGGTGCTGATTGCCATGCTCTCGCTGGTGGCTGCTGCCTGGGCCGCGCGCGGCGCCTAGCGGCTAGCCTGCTCCGCCGCTGCCGCGCTGCCTCAGCAGCTCCTCCAGCGCCACCGCCACGCCGTCCTCGGCGTTGCCCGGCACGACCCACTCCGCCGCCGCCCGCGTGACCGCGGCGGCGTTCGTCATCGCCACACCCAGCCCGGCTTCACGCAGCAGCGGGGCATCGTTCTCGCCATCGCCGATCGCCACCACCGACTCGCGTGCCAGGCCTAGCTCCTCACGTAGGGCCGCCAGCGCTGGCCCTTTCCCCGCTGCCACGTCGAAGAACTCCAGGAAATCCTCCGTGGTGGTGGTCATCGCCACGCCCACCGGCAGCCGCGACCCTAGCGCCGCCCGCAGCCGCGCCAGCCGCTCCGGCGGCCCCGCCAGCAGGATCTTTGCCGCCGGCGGCAGACCCCCCGCCAGCAGATCAGGCACCAGCACTGGCGGCCCCTCGCCATACTCCGCGAGGATGATCCATGCCGGATGCGCGCGATCCATCACGATGCCGTCCAGCGTGAAATGCGAGATCAGCACGTCGGGGTCGGCCTGGCGCACCAGCTCGATCACCTGCCGCCGGCTCGTCTCAGCCAGCGGCCGGAAGCGCAGGACGCGGCCCGTCGCGCTCTCGATCGTGGCCGCCCCATTCAGCACGATCTGCGGCCCACTCAGCCCCATCTCCGCCAGCAACGGCTCCACGGATTGCAGCAGCTTGCCGGTCGCCAGCGCCACCGCCACTCCCGCGGCACGCGTGGCCCGCACCGCCGCCGCCACCCGCGGCCGCAGCTGGTGCGCGGGATCGAGCAGCGTGCCGTCTACGTCCAGCGCTACCAATCGCACGTCAAGCAGATCCACGCAACGTCTCCTTCTCCCTCCGGCTCCCCATGCTCTCGGCGGTGAAATCTGCCTGGATTGCACACGCAAAAGCGCCCAGGCGAGTCTTCGCCCAGGCGCTTGCGCGCAGACTCCGCGCCACGCTCCCTACCAGGAGCCGGAGCTGTAGCCACCGCCTCGCGCGGCGCCGGCGCCACCGCCGATCTGCTGGAAGCAGTTGCTGCAATAGACCGGCTTGTCTCCGCGCGGCTGGAATGGCACGCGTGCCTCACCGCCGCACGACGAGCAGGTCGCGATGTACATCTGTCGCTGGCCGCGGTCGCCGCCGCCAGAGTTCTTGCGCGCGGAGCGGCACTCAGGACAGCGCGACGGCTGGTGCATGAGCCCTTTGCTGGCGTAGAAGTCCTGCTCACCGGCGGTGAACACGAAGTCTTGCCCGCAATCCCGGCAACGTAGGGTCAAATCGGTGGCCAAACGCATAACCTCACTTCCGGCTCAGCGCGTAAGTCAATCTGCTGCGTTGAGCCACTGCCGCCGCGGACTCACTATCCGCGGCCTGGATACCCTGACGAGGACTAGAACGCTGTGCGGAAGAGCTGCGGGGGTATCCTCCTGGCAATGAGAGGCGCTGATACCCAGACAGGGGCCACCGACGAGCGTTGGATTCCGTCGCACGGCCTTGCAGCCGCGCGGCAAAGGCGCACAGCCGCCTTCGCGACAGCGAGTATACCATGGCGCTTTTGGGAATACAACCCTCGCAATGCGGCATGCTCCGAGCGGGCGGCATACGCGTGCTGTACGGCTCCCCCTCGTGTGCGGTAGAATGACCGAGGCCGCCATCGTCAGCGCCGAAGCGGCGGTCGCAGCGGCGCCAGCAAGCGAAAGGCAGCGCATGAGCGACAGCGACTATCCTGCGATCTCCGGGCCCGCGCCGGATCACCATGCCGCGCTCGATGCTGCACCCGGCGCCCCCGTCCCGCTGGTCGCGCGCGCCGATCTGCACATGCATACCAACCTCGGTGATGGGTTGGCCAGCCCGCGCAAGGTGCTGGAGTTGGCCCGTGCGCGCGACCTCAAGGTCATTGCGGTTACCGACCACGACCATATGGAAGGCGCCAAGCGCGTGCAGGAGCTGATCGAGCGCGAGGGCTGGCCGGTCGAGATGATCTGGGGCTGCGAGGTCACCTGCCGCGAGGGGCACTTTCTGGGGCTATTCATGAAGCGTCCGGTCAAGTTCCTGATGCGGGTCGAGGCCGCCATCGAGGCGATCAAAGAGCAGGGCGGACTGTGCATCATCCCGCACCCGATGGGCCGTCTGGTTCCGAGCCTGAGCCTGCGCAAGATCGAAGAGCTGCTCAATCGTGGCTATCCGCTTGACGGCATCGAGCTGTATAACCCTTCGCCCGCCAACGCCAGCCAGCGCGACCGTGTCCGCGAGCTGAACAAGCAATGGGGCATGGCCGCCACCGGCGGCAGTGACGCGCATTTCTGGCAGCACATCGGCGCGGGCTATACGCTCTTCCCCGGGCAGACCGCCGCCGACCTGCGCGCCGCGATCGAGGGTCACACCACTCGCGACGGCGGGCAAGAGCAGCGGCCGCAGCGCCTGCCAATCACCACCTACATCGGCCAGACGTTCTGGAGCATGGTGCTTGATCCGCCGCGCAAGCTCTCGCGCCGGGCCTTCGGCACTTCCGCCACCGCGCCGGATGCCTAAACGCCAGCTTCCTCCGCGGCCGGCTGCGCCTCGAACGAGCTGACGGTCTGCTCGCCAAACTTGGGGCCTGGGCGAATCGTGATTGGCCCGAAGAGCGTTTCCTGCGCGACGATCAGCCGTGCCTGGTGCCACATCTCGAGCACCGCCAGGAATGTCACCACCACGGCAAAGCGCGAGTCCGCGGTGCGCAGCGCCTCTTCGAGCGTCACGCTGCCCCGCGCTCGCAGCAGCTCCTCCACCTCCACCATCTTCTGCGCTACCGTCACCAGCGGCCGGGGCAGCTCCTCCGGCTCATTCAGCCGCTGCTCGCTCAGCACGCGACGGAAGACCAGTGCCAGCGCCTCGACGCTCAGCCCCACCAGCCGTGGCGGCGCCCAGACCAGCATCGCCTCTGGGTCCACAAGTCGCCCGGGCCGCGCGTAGGACTGCAAGCCGGCGATCTCACGCGCGCGCAGCACCGTGGCAATCTCCTTCGCCATCTTGTATTCGATCAGGTGCCGCCGCAGCCGCTCGGCATCGTCGAGCGGATCGCTCTCATCGTCCGGATCATCCTGGCGGCTCTGGCGCGGCAAGAGGCTGCGCGACTTGATCAGCAGCAGCCGCGCGGCCATCACCACAAACTCTGCCAGGCGCGGCAGCGGCGGCTCATCCCAGCGACGGATGTATTGCACGAACTGATCGGTGACGGCCACCAGCGAGATGGCCGTGATCTCGAGCTGATTCTTCTCGATCAGGTGCAGCAGCAGATCTAGCGGACCGTCGAAGCCGGGCAGATGGACCGTGTACGGCGCGACAGTCGGCGCTTCGGGATCATCGCCGGCAAGCTGCACGGCGAGCGCCGGACCGTTGTGGCCCGGCGTTGTGCTGCCCGTTGCCGCCATGCGCCCTCCCCGATGCTGCTGGTCTGTCTCGTGTCCCGCATTGTGCTGTGTTGCTGCGCCACCTTGATGCGGCTGCCCGCCTCTTAGCACGGATCACGCCATTCTACGAGCAGGCGTCACCATCGAGACACAAGGCGGGACAGACGGGCTAGGCCGGCAGGCTGCCCGACTCGGTGGCGTCGGCCGGCATCTCTGGGCCGGTCTCGCGCGCGCCGCGCGCCGCCAGCGCCGGCACGGGGTGCGTCGCGCTGTAGTTGTGTTGCCGCAGCGTCAGCCCGGACTGCGTCACCAGCGACTGGTAGGCTTCTTCCAGGTCGGGCTGGTAGTCGAAGGGCTGGTCGTAGACGATCTCGCGGATACCCGCCTGCACGGCCTCCTTAAGGCAGCCGAAGCATGGCCGCAGCGTCACGTAGAGCCGGGCACCCTCGGTCGCCGTGCCCTGGCGCGCGGCCAGCGCAATCGCGTTCTGCTCGGCGTGCACGCACAGGCACCAATCGTAGCCCGCCTGACGCGGCAGCTCGGAGGCGCAGCGCGGGCAGCCGCCCTCGTCGCAGTTCTGCACGCCGAACGGCGTGCCATTGTAGCCTGTGCTGACGATGCGCTTCTCCATCACGATCAGCGCGCCCACCCCTCGCCGCAGGCAGTTGGCACGGCTCGACACGACCCACGCGATATTGATGAAGTAGTCGTCCCACGACGGCCGCGAACGCTCGGCCATGATCTCATCCTTCCCGCTAAGCTCTTCCCGCTCCGGCTGGGCGCGTCGCGGCCCGTTCAGTTGCGCGGGCTGGCCAGCGACGCCGCCCACTGGCGCCAGCTCGCGCCCCAGAACGGTCCCGCGCCGGCGATCGTCTCGCTTGCCTGCGCCGCGAAGCCGCGACGGCGCAGCGCCTCGGCCGCCAGCAGTGCCACCCACTCGCGATAGGCCGGCGGCAGATCGTCGAGGCCGCGCTGGACGGCCAGCAGTTCCTCGGCCGTGTGCAGGTCCGTCAGCGCCAGCGCGCCATCCACCAGCCGCGCCCATAGCGTCTCCCAGGCGTCGTAGGGCGCGATGCGCAGGTCGCCGCTGTTGCGCGGAGGGTCGTCCTCGGCGGGTCCAATCGCCGCCAGCTCCTGCCAGTGGCGTTCGTAGACGTGCAGCGAGTCGCTGATGTGGGTGTAGGTGCCGACCTCGGCGCCAAGCCAGCCCGCCACAATCTCCTGAAGCGTCGTCCACTGGATGAAGTTGTACGGCGTGCCCCAGATTAGATCGTTCGAGCGCATCACCTGCAGCCATTCGAGCTTGCCATCGCGCAGCAGCAGATGGCTCACGATGTTGCAGGGAATGTCGCGCGAGCGCGGCGCGGGGTCGGGCAGGTCGAGCCGGCCGTCCCAGATCTGGAGGATCACCTGCCGGCTATGCGGCGTGTGCGATAGCACCTCGCGGGCCGCCTGGAGCTGATCCAGCCGCGGCTCGACAGCGCCGGTGGTGTGGCGCAGGCGCGCGGCCGCCGTGGCGCTCAGCCGCGGCTGGCTGCCCAGCCGGAAGCCGTACGCGCCGTGGAAGCGGTGCTCGTCCTCGTCGGTGAAGCGCACCATGCGCGGATTCCAGAAGCGCAGGAAGTCCACATCGTTGGCGCCCGAGAGAATCCAGATCACCTCGGCGACGGCGAAGGCGGGATTGATCGGCCGGCCGAAGACCACGCGCTGGCGCGGATCGGTGAGCGTGAAGGCGGCATGCAATAGCTCGCGCGTGGCCTGGTCGCGGCTCTCTTGCACAGCCTCCACGGTCTGCAACTGCCGCACTGCCTGGCGCCAGACCGCATCGGCGCTTGTGCCCTCGAAGACGATCATTCGGCCTCCTCGGCTGGCCCAGTGAATGCGAGCGTCAACTGCACGGCCGGCGGTGCCAGCGTCCGTGCTGCCTCCGCGGCGAACTTGCGCCGGCCCCGTCCGGTCCCCTCGCCGATCTTGACGAACTTATGGAACTCGCACAGGCAGTTTTGGATATTGGCGAGCGATAGCTCTCGCTCCATTCCGCTCGTGTCC
>DASUBU010000271.1:0-20289 GCA_035763125.1 Ktedonobacterales bacterium | reverse complement strand
GCGCTGGATATCGAGGCAGACTCGTGGCTGACGTTGTGGTGCGCGGCTGCCGCGGTCGCGTGGGGCGGTCTCCCGTGGATCGTGCTTCTCCCGCCACTGGCGCATTACCTGCATCCCGCGCTGGCGCTGCGACGTGGCCGGCTCCCGGCAGGGGGCGGGCCGTGGTGGGCACGCGCGACGGGCGTGGCGCAGATGGCGCTGCTGCTCGGTGCGCTTGCGCCTATCACCGCACCCTGGCGCGACACGCTGCTGATGACAGCGGCGTGGCCGGTGGCGCTGGCGCAGCTCGCGGTGATGCTGCTGACGCTGGGGCTGGCGCTCCGCAGTGCCCGCTGATCTGCTCAGCTACCGGCCGAGCCGGGACTACCAGCGCTACCCGAACGCGTCGCGCAGGTCTGCGAGCGCTTGCAGCGGCGCCACCAGCCGCAGCGTCTCGCCGGGCGCGATGGGCGCATCCAGCGGTGGGAGGATGCGCAGGTCAGATCCAGACCCGAACGCGACGACCAGCGCCCCATAGTCTTTTCGCACCGCCTCAACCGTCACGCCGCGCAGCGCGCTGCCAGCCAGTACGGTCAGCGATGCCAGCGCGTAGAGCAGCCCGTCAACGGAGAAGGCGTGCTCCACCCCACCCAGCACGGCCGCGGCCGCCAACGTCGAGCTGGCCAGGTCGGAGGTGCTGTACGCCGTATGGATGCCGAAGAGGTCGGCCAGCTTCTCGGCGAGATTGCTGCTGAAGACGCGCAGCACGATATGGACGTCAGGCCGGTGGCGGCGGGCTTCGAGGCCGATCTGCAGGTTGGTCAGATCGTCCGAGGTGACGGCGGCCACCGCCAGCGCACGGTCGAGGCCGGCGCGGGCCAGCGTTTCGGCGTCGCGCGCGTCGCCACGCACGAGTGTCACGCCCTCCAGGGCGCTGATCTGGCGCGAGAACGAGACTTTGTCGTCCTCGGCGAAGATCACCACAAGCCGCGCCCGCGACTGAAGACCGTGCAGCTGGCGTACGACGCGGTAGCCGATCTTGCCCAGGCCGCAGATGATGATCGTGTCGCGCTGGGCTGTCGGCTGAAGGCTCGGCTCCGTAGCCGCCGTCCCAGCGTCGCGGATGCCGGCCGTCCACAGGCTGGCGAGGGCGTCAAGCGAGCCAAGCAGCGTCAGCCGGTCGCCGCCGCGCAGCGCCTCGGGAGCCGCATCAGGCGCTCGCTGTGCCAACCGCTCGACCAAGAGCACCCGCACAGCGTGCGCGTCTTCAAACGCGCGCACGCTGGCGAACGGCGTGGAGCCAGGCGGCAGGATGACCTGCGTAGCGCCGAGCAAGAAGTCGCCCAGCGGCACGACGTGCTCGACTCCGCGCGTAATCGCCGCGGCGGCGAAGGTTGGCGCTGCCAACGCGGACGTGCTGAAGGCGGTATCGGGGCCGAAGCTGCGCTCCAGGCCGTGGTCGAACTCCTCGTTGAAGGCGCGCAGGATGACACGCACATCCGGCCGCTGGTTGCGCGCCGCCAGCGCGATCTCGACGTCGAGCAGGTCGTCGTTGACGCAGGCGATCAGCGCGCGCGCATGCCGCAATCCCGCCGCCTGGAGCGCCGCCGGCTCGCGTGCGTCGCCGACGATCACAGGCACACGCTGCTCCAGCGCCCGCGATACGAGTGGACGCTCCCACGCATGCTCGATCACCGCGACCGGCAGGCCCGCCGCCACGAGACGCGCGACGATCCGCTGGCCGACACGGCCCAGGCCACAGACGATGATGTGGTCGCGCAGCACGGCCGCCATCCCACGTTGCCGTGCCTGCGGAGCCTGTGGCCGGAAGAGCACGCGGGCGGAGTTCAGCAGACTTTGGGCGAAGAGCAGCGAGAACAGAACGTTGAACAGCAGCAGCACCAGCCCCGAGCGGTCGCCATCGCTGATTGCCGGCGCTTGCAGCACGAGGAACGTGATGGTGGCGGCCAGCGCTTGCAGCGGGTCGTGCGCGCCGTGCTGGAGCTGGTAGATGAGGTTGACCGTGACTACCACGGCGACAATCGCCGCCGCAATCGCTGCCTCGGTGATCAGCAGGCCCCGACCGACGAACACAGCGCGCACGCGTTGCGATGGGCTGTAGCGCTGGCGCGGCACGCCTGGCACGATTGCTGCTTTCGCCACCCCGCCCATCCCCGCCTCCTCTCACCGGCTACGCCGCCGGCGGCAGCAGCATAACAATGCGGCGGAGCGAGCGCAAGAGGGCAGCGAGCGCAAGAGGGCAGCGAGCGCAGTGATCCGACATCTACAGATGGAGCGTCTGCCACAGGAAAAGCGCCCCCGCGACGACGACGACTCCTGTGACGGCCCAGCCGGCGATCGCCAGCCTGGCGCCGATGCGCCGGTCGCCCATCACGCGCGGGTCGCGCGCGACGAGCATCATCAGGGCGAGCGTGATGGGTGTGCCCAGGCCACCAGCAATCGAGCAGGCGAAGAGCAACTGGATGGGATGGAAGCCGGCCAGCGCCAGCGCCATGCCTACACCCAGGCTCAGCAACAGCGAGACGTAGAACTGGGGCGCCTGGTGGAACGTGGCGTCCAGGCTTCGCCGCCAGCCGAACGCCTCGGCCAGCACGTAGGCGCTGGTGCCGGCCAACACTGGCAGGGCAAGCACTGCCGAGGCGAGCAGGCCGATGCCGAAGAGGGCCGAAGCGAGCTGGCCGGCGAACGGGGCCAGCGCCTGGGCCGCCTGCTGCGAGGTTGTCACAGGCAGGTGATGGATGCCGAGCGTGGCGCCGGTGCCAATCACGATGAACCAGAAGATCAGACCGGAAAACGCCATGCCGATGCCTGCGTCCACCTGGACCAGCCCCAGCCGCCGCAGCGGCGGATGCTCGGCCTGCTCCTCGATCGTTTCCCACACATAGGCATAGGCGGTGAGTGTCGTGCCGAGCAGGGCGAGCGCGCCGGCGACGTAGGCAGGCGCGAGGCTCAGATGGGGAATCACCGTGCGCGCCAGCACATCGCCCCAATTCGGCCGCGCCAGGAACGCCGAGAGGATGTACGCCAGGAATATCAGCAGCACGTAGCGCAGCACACGCTGCAGCGCGCTGTAGCTACCCCAGACCAGGAAGGCGCCGACACCCACGGCGAACGGCACCACGAACCAGAGATATGGGACCCCGGTGAGCAGGCTGAGGGCGTCACTACCGCCTTCCAGATCGGCGCCCAGCGTGATGAGGTTGACGGCCAGCACGAGCGCCAGCGGCACCAGCGCCCACCGCTGGCCGTACCGCATGCGCACCGCGTCTTCGAGCCCTCGGCGGGCGACCACACCGACCGCCGCGCTGATGATCTGGACGACGATCAGCATTGGGATGACGAGGACGACCAGCCATGAGAGGCCATACGCGGTGGTCGAGCCGACAACCGCCAGCGAGGCGACGGTAGTGGGATCGTTGTCGGAGGCTCCGGCGATCAGCCCAGGACCAAGCGCCTTGAGCAGTGCGCCCGGCTTGCGCGCCAGTCCCCGCAAGCGCGGTTGCTGGCGCGGTCCGTGAGCCGTCCGGCCAGCGGCGTGGTCCGCCGCACGCTGAGCCACAGGCCAGGATCCTTCCTCGTCGAGGGGCAGTATGTCCACAGGTGGTGGACGCGCGGGAGCGACATGGTAGAAGCCAATCCGCGCGCCCGGCGGGCTGACCTCTGAGCGTATCGCATTGGGTATGCCATTTGCTCGCTCAATGGCACCATATTCTCCAAGAGACGCAGTGACCGCCGGCGCGTGACCCTGGGACGGGGACGACCGGCGGTCGCGGTGCATGTGATGTGGAGCAAGCTATCCCTGCGCAGCGCCAGACTCGACCGCCGAGTTGGGCTGCTCTTCGGCAAAGAGCGAGAGATGCACCAGCGCACCGTCGTTGACGAGCCCAGCCCCGGAGATGGCCGCGCTGTGAAGGCGCACGTCGGCGCCCAGCCCTGGCGAGACGTACACCTCGATCTCGGCGTTCAGCGCATCGGCGAGGAGCTTCGCCTCCGCCTGCGCGCTCTCGGCGGACTCATCCGTGGCCTCGGCGGACGGCGTATCCAGCGCATCGAGCGCGTAGGTGCGGGCTAGCTTCGGCCAGTAGGCCTCGGCCAGCGCCGGATCGGTGAAGATCTCCGCGCCAGCGGGCTTGCCGCCAACCAGCGCGACAAAGCCCAAGGCGCCCTCCGGCCGTTTGAGCGCCTCACTCATCTCAGTCAGCCGGGATGAGCGCGCCGGCGAGCTATACATCGCGCGCATGGCATGCGTCGCCGAGCGGCTGCCAGTGGACTCCAGCTTCTCCGCCACCTCATTCCAGACCGCACCCTGATCCGAGCTGTAGCCGCCGCCACTGGAGAGCGAGCGCGCCACGTAGCTCGCATGCGACTTGCGCAGGCTGGCGTAGGCGATCTCCTCGGTGGCGAAGGCGCGCTCGTCTGCCATCTCTGGCGCACCGGAGGGCATGGCCGCCTGGGCGACGTTGTATCCCCCGCGATGCCCGTGCCAGCGGCCCGCCTCGACGCAGGTGACGGGCACGTCCAGTGTGCTGTGCGCCGCCACGAGAATCGTCGTGTTGAGGACGCGATTTTGCAGGCCGCCGACCACCTGCTCGCCGCAGATCATGATCACCGGCGCCTCGGCGCTGCTGGCGGCCTGCAGCTCGGGCACGGTCTCGTGCGGTTGCTCCGTCACGTGCAGCGCCTGCTCGCGCACCGCCGTTTCGAGCGGGAGATAGCCGGTGTGGCGCTCGTCTTCCGGCGTCTCCGGCAGCAGCGGAATCAGTGTCAGCGTCCCGGTGCGCAGCGGCTGGCCCGCGCGCATCCGCCCAAGCGACGCGCGAACCGTCCCGGCGACGGCGGCGCCCTCCTCATCCTCGACGCGCACAAAGTGCTTCGGAGTCTGCGGCACGTCGTGCCACCCTTTCTTCCGGCCGCTCTACGCCGGAGCCAGTTGTCTCGCGCGGCCTGTACGGCGCACTTCGCGCTCGCCGCGCACTCCATCCCCTCCCATCCACGTGCCAGCCGCACCCATCCCACCTCAATACAGCATGTCTCTCCTACGGCGGAACACACCCGCCGGTTGAAAATGCGCCGGCAGGCGTCCGCCTGGTGCCCAAGGGAGCACGACAGCGGGCCAGCACGCCCACCAGCAGGGGAAAGGCCACTCGACGACAGGTGAGACACCTGCCGCCGTCCTTCTTCTATCAGACGCCGCCCACGCGGCGGATCTCTGCGCGCGGGGAGTGTTCACCCCCCATCCCCCTCTCCGTGCACGGAGAGGGGGCGGCCGCGCCTCGGATTCACAGCCGTCAGTACGGTGACGCCCCCAGCTCTGTGGCCGGAGAAGGGAACGTCAACGATGCGGTTACACCTCGACGACGACCGGCAAGATCATCGGGCGGCGCTTGAGCCGGTCATAGAAGAACTCACCGAGCGTGTCGCGGATCTTGTTCTTGAGGAAGCCCCAATCGGTGGCGCGGTGGTGCTGCGCCGCGTGGTGGAGCGTCGTCTGCACGCGCTGGCGGGCGGCGCCCATCAGCTTTTCGGATTCGCGCTCGTAGACGAAGCCGCGCGAGATGATGTCGGGCGGCGCGATCGGCTCGCCAGTCTCGCTATCCACCGTCAGCACGACAATCAGGATGCCGTCTTTGGAGAGCACCTGCCGGTCGCGCAGGACGACCTGCCCCACGTCGCCGACGCCTAGCCCATCCACATAGACGTTGCCGCTGGGGATGTGATCCACAATGGCGATGCCAGCCTCATCGGAGACCTCGATGATATCGCCGTCCTGCGCGACGACCACATTCTCCGGCGCCACGCCCATACTGATCGCCAGCTCTTTGTGCGCGGCCAGCATGCGGAACTCGCCATGCACCGGCACGACGTACTTCGGCCGCAGCAGCGCCAGCATCAGCTTGAGCTCCTCGCGGCTGGCGTGGCCCGAGACGTGGACGTGCGCCTTGCCCTGATAGTAGACCTCGGCGCCCTGGCGGATGAGATTGTCTATATTGCGATAGACCGCGCGCTCGTTGCCCACGATGGGGGTCGAGCTGAGGATGACCGTGTCGCCGGGCTGGATCGCGACCCAGCGATTATCGCCGTTGGCGATGCGGGTGAGCGCGGAGGTCGGCTCCCCCTGGCTGCCGGTGCAGATGATGACGAGCTGGCGCGGCGGGACGTGGTTGATGTCTTCGATGGGCACCAGCATCTCGGCGGGGATGTGCAGATAGCCCAGCTCGATCGCCATCTGCACGTTATTGATCATCGAGCGGCCCAGCAGCGCCACCTTGCGGTTGTGCTTGGCGGCGGCGTCCACCACCATCTGCACGCGCGAGATGAGCGAGGCGAAGGTCGCCACCATGATGCGGCCGGACGCCTTGGCGAAGAGGGAGTCGAACGTCTCGGCGATCACGCGCTCGGAGGACGTGTAGCCAGGGGATTCGACGCGCGTGGAGTCGCCCAGCATCACCAGCACCCCCTCGTCGCCCAGCCGCGAGAAGGCACCCAGCTCCATGCGGCGCTCGTCCACGGGCGTGTGGTCGAACTTGTAGTCGCCGGTGTGGACGATGGTGCCGGCGGGGGTAGTGACGGCAATCGCCATCGCGTCGGGGATGCTGTGGTTGACGCGCAGGAAGCGCACCTTGAAGACGCCGATCTGCTCGGTCGTCTCGGGCTGAATCTCGTGCAGGCGGGCCATCTCGTGCAGCCGGTGTTCGCGCAGCTTGACCGAGATCAGGCCCTGGGTCAGCTTAGAGGCGTAGACGGGGGGATAGTTCAACTGGGGGAGCAGGTAGGGCAGTCCGCCGATGTGGTCTTCGTGGCCGTGGGTGACGGCGATACCGCGAATGCGATCCAGCTTATCCTGGAGATAGGTGACGTCGGGGATGACGAGATCCACTCCCAGCATCTCGTCGTCGGGGAACATCAGGCCGGCGTCCACCAGCAGAATCTCGCCGGCGTATTCGACGGCCATCATGTTCTTGCCGATCTCGCCCAGCCCACCCAATGGAACCAGACGCACCGGCTCCGCGGTCTTGCGTCCTCGTTCTCGTTCGTTGCCGCCGTGGCGCGGCATGTGTCGCGTACTCAATTCGTTCTTGTGCCTTCCTTGCCGCGCAAGCCGTGGGGCTGCGCGGCGCTGTTGTGTTGTCGATCTATGTGCACGCGGCCGTCACGCGGCTCGCGCACTTCGCGCAATGTGTGGAGTGCTGCCGCGGTGCCGGTGCAGACCAACGTCTCTCGCGGCGTTTCCTCGCACGCGGCGCACTTCAGGGCGCCTTCGGCATCTCGCCGGGCGCTCGTCGTCATCCGCACTGTATCACATCCGTACCCCTGCCCGCCGCGCATGCCTCACCTCGTCCTCACCTCGCTACGGCTACATCGCGAGCGTGCGCGGCATGCCCGCCGCCGAGACCTGGGTGGTTCTCTGGCAGGCCAGCGTCAGGGCGCACCCGATGACGAAAGCGCATTGATACCGCACCGCGTGGTGGCCCACGCTGGTCCCGCGCATTGCCCGTGCCGCCTGCCCCATGCTACAGTAGATTCGTTGGAATGTGTCTGCGCGCCAATCGCCCGTTGCGTGTCGAGTGGGGTCTTCGTAACACACACTCCAGGGGCGCGCGCAACACGCCCCTACGAGCGGCAGAGCGCCTGCCGGGCGCGCATACATTCCCCGGCTGCTGATGATGGATGAGAGCGTAGAGCATATGCAGCTACCACAGATGGAGTTCGCCGAGGTCCAGAAGTTCCGCTTCGATGCCGATGTCGAGGCCAGCGACGGCGCGGCGGGCAAGCTCGCCTGGGTCGTCGCCGACACAGCATCGCACGCGCTGACCTACGTCGGGGTGAAGGTGACCGCCGGCACGCTCTTCTTCGGCGCCACCTACGACGTGCCGATCCATCTGGTCAGCGCCGCCGACGACAACGCCGTCACGCTGGCCATCCCCCTTGAAGAGATCAAGAAGCATCGCACGCGGCCGGCCGGCGCGCAGCTCACCCACGCAACGCAGGTGGTGGCAGGCAACCGCCGGCTGGGGCGTCTGGTGCAGATGACGATTGACAAGGAGACCGGCGCGCTGCGCCACCTCGTCGTCGAGCGGCTGGGGCGCGAGTCGCTGGTCAACGCTGGGCTGATTACCGAGATCACCGCCAAGCAGATCGGGGTCAATCTGGGGCAGATGACCCCCGCCGAGCTGACGCCCTATCGCAGCGATGCCGAGCTGCGCGACGAGGTCTACCGGCGCATCTGGGACTACACCCGCATGCGGCCGGACATGCCGGGCATCGAGATCAATGCGATAGACGGCGTGGTGTGGCTGAAAGGCTACGTCTCCAGCGACGTGAACCGGCGCATCATCCAGGACCTGATGGAGAACATCCCAGGGCTGGCCGAGCTGCACAACGAGCTGATCGCCGACAACCAGCTCGCCGCCGACGTGGCGATGGCGCTGGCGCACGATCCCCGCACGGCCAACCAGCGCATTGGCGTCTATCCCAAGCTGGGTGAGGTGCATCTGCGCGGCGTGGTGCAATCGCCGCAGGTGGTGACGGCGGCGGGCGAGCTCGCGCACGGCGCGCCGCGCGTCAGGTCCGTGGTGAACGAGCTGCGCATCAACCCGCGCTTCACGAATCTGCCCGACATGGCCGCCGTGACCAACGCCGAGGATCTGGTGCCCGGCGGGGGATGAGGGGAGGCCTCGCCCCCTACACCACCACCGCCTCCCAGGCCGTGCCGCCGGGGTCGAAGCCGGGGATGCCGAGCGCGGCCAGGCGCTCCAGCGCCTCCGGCAGATTGTCGGTGGCGACGCGAGCGACCGGCTGCTCGCCGGGCCGCTGCGTGCGCACAGCGTACTCCTCCTGATCGAAAGGGCCTTCGCGGCCAGTCACCCGCTCCACCAGCACAGCCGTGCCGTCCGGCGCGGTCCAGCGCGCGGATTGCGCGTCGCTCTGGCGGATCGCCTCGGCCAAGAGTGCCATACGGAGCCTCCTTTCGCAGTGCGCGGGTCGTCCGGCGGCTCGGACTCATCCGCCTGGACGGCTACACCTGCAAGATGGCTGCCGAGGGCGGTGATCTTATCGTGGCTTCGAATTGTGCGACGAGCGCTCCAGCCACGCCCGGATGGCTGGCTCGTGCTGCTGGAAGTGCCCGTAGGAGTTGTTCGCCACCATCATCCAGGGCACTACATCTTCGGGCAAGCCCAGGCGCCGTGGGTCGTTCAGGAGATCCTGCGGACATGCCACGATGAGGGTTGTGAGTTGGCCGAACACCTGCTCCGCCTCCGCCAGCACATCGCCCACCGGCAGCGCACGGCTCTCCTCGGCGATGCGGGCGTTACGCTCGTCCATCGTCAGCGCGTGGGGGCCCTCGCTGGGGCGCACGTACGCGCCGCCACCCAGCACCTGTCGCGCCCCCTCGACGACCGCCCGCTCGTACCACGTCAGGTGCGCTATCAGCTCTTTCGCCGACCACTCGCCCTCGATGCCCGGCTCTTCCATTCGCGCCGTTCCGATCTGCGCCAGCAGTGCATTCCAGCGCGCCCGCTCGGTTTGCAGGATGCCGACGAGCTTGGTGCCGGTCATGGGGCCTTCTCCAGCGAGTCGAGCCAGCGCGTCCGCTTGCTCGGGACCGATATGCCGCAGCATGAGGAACCATGCCATGCTGGCGGCGCCCGCCTTGAGCGCCTCGCGCCGCGACAGAACACCGGGCGCGTCCGGCGCCACCGCTGGCGGCGCCAGCGCTGCGCGGGTGCGTGCATCGAGCAGCCGCTCCAGGGCGACGCGCAGCTCACGGGGCGCAGCTTGCGGGCGCAATGCCTCATCCAGTTGGCCGACCAGCCGTAGCATGGCGGGATCGTGGTCGCTCAGCAAGCCGGCGAGATCAGCATAGCGCTCAGGGGGCGTCGTCATGGTAACGCTCCTTCAGGGCGTGCAGGGCACGCGTGATCCGCTTGCGCGCGGCGTCCTCGCTGCTGCCGAGCACTGCGCCGATCTCCGCCAGCGTGAGCTGTGCCGTGAAACGCAGCAGCAGCGCCTCGCGGGTCTCCTCGTCTACCTCGGCCAGCATGCGATGCACCTGGGCGATCTCGTCGCGCCGCAGAGCATCACCCTCGGCGGTCTCCGGCGCGGCAGGGTGCAGCTGCTCGGGCACGGCTTCCCAGGGGACGGTCCGGCGCGCCGGCTGCTGGCTGCGCTGCCAGTCGGTCGCGACGTTGCGCGCAATGCGGAAGAGCCACGCCGCCAGCGGGATGCCTGCGCGCGGCTGATAGCGCGGGAGGGCGTCCAGCGCGCGCAGGAAGACCTGCTGTGTCAGGTCAGCGGCATCCTCCGGCCGCGCCGAGCCGGTGCGCGTGAGCAGATACGAGTAGATGCGATCCACGTAGCGCGCGTAGAGCGGACCGAAGGCGGCGAGGTCCGCCTGGGCGGACTGGATGAGCGCCACCTCGTCAGAGGTGGCGAGCGCTGCCTCGCTTCGCTGGCTGCCGTTGGATTGGTTCTGTTGTCCCCGGGACACGCCATCGCCCTCTTGCTGCGGCCGGACGTCGAGCGAGTGCCGCGGCCAGCGGCTCCCGCGCACGCTCACCTATGCTAACGTGGCAGCCGCGGTAAACCGGACACGGAACCGTGACGCGAGTCTGCCTTCCCTTATGGCAGCGGTGCCCCACAGCTTGGGCACCACTTCGCGCCGGGGAGGGCGGTCGCGGCGCAGACGGGGCAGATCTTTGGCCGCGCTTCCACCGGCGCCCGGCAGTACGCGCAGAACTGCGCGCCGACCTGTAGCGGCTTGCCACAGCTCTTGCAGACGCCATCTGTCTCCGGCGCGATGCCGAGCTCGGCCTCGAGCTGTGCCGTCTGCATGCGCCGCTGCATCGGCTCCAGCGCCCTGGCGCGGCGCCAGTCTATCCACGCGCCGACCAGATAGATCGCCAGCATCACCTCGAACACGAAGATGTAGGCGCAGATGAGCCAGAACTTCTGCGCCCCGCTCAGCCGCCACCACGGGATGCGCCCACGCAGGCTGACGAAGCCATGCCAGTCCAGCACGGCGACCACGACGCCCGACGCCAGGAACAGCAGCATGCCCAGATTTCCCGCCAGGCCAAAAGACGTCGTATGCGCCGCGCTCTGTGTTCCGCTGTCAGCGAATATCAGCAGCCAGCTGAGTGCTTGTACGCCGCTGATCGCGCTGAGCATCGCCGTCCTGTAGGCATGATACGCGCGCGGCGGCGGAGGCTGCACCGGCGGGAGCGACTGCTGGAACGGCAGTGGCGGATACGCGGCCGGCTGTCCAGGCGGTGGCATCTGTGGCGCATACACCGCTGATTGGCCGGGTATGGGCTGCGGCGGGTACGGACCCGGCTGGCCGGGCGACACCTGCGGCGTGTAGCCCGGCGGAAGCGGCTGCTGCGGAAGGGCGGTCGTCACTATCAGCGGCACCCGCGTCGTCTGGCCACCACTGCGGGAAGAGCTGCGCCGCCGGCCGAGCGGCTCGCGGAAATACAGGCCGCCGCGCCCACCCGCGATGTACGGTCCGCGCGGACCCGTGCCGACCCGCAAGCCCTTGACCCCCGCCGACATCCCAATTCCACGCTTCGAGAGGTTGATCCGCAGCGGCCCCATCTTGACCGACTTGCGCAGCCACCAGCCCATAGCAACCTCGCCCCCATCCACTGTGCGCGCTCAATCTTGCATACGCCTGCCTACTCTCCTTACAGTATACGTCACATCGCGATTATGCGGAAGTGGCAAGGTCACGGGCGGCAGAATCGCCCGGCCAATCGGACGCGCCGTCACGAGAAGCGGCTACAGCGGCGGGGCGATGCTTGTGGATCGCGACGGTGCTTCGAGCCGGCGAGCCATACGCTCCATTTCCTCGACGATCACAGCGGGCTTGAACGGCTTTTCGATGTAGGTGCTGTCCAATTGACGCAGCGCTTCTGAGTTTCGTCCGACGTCATCATTGGCGCTGATTAGCAGGTAAACGTGACGTGTGCTGAGGATCGGGTCCTGCGCGACATAGCGGAGGAGCTTGTCTCCGGATAGACCTACGTGGGCATGGTCTGTGGTGACGATCAGCCGATGGGGACTCGCGCGCAAGAGGGCGAGGGCGTCGTCGCCACTGCTGGTCTCGGCATAGATGATATAGCCGTCCTTTTCCAGCATGTAGCGCAGTAGCCGCCGAATCATGTGGGAGTCGTCTACGATCAGCACGTGGGTCATGCGCGCCCCCTTCCGCCGCGTGGCACGTCGCCACTGTAGCCACACGCTGCACTATTTCCCGGCGGGGCGCAAGTCTTCCCGCCTGCGTGCTTGCCTTATGTGCCAGCCGCGCGGTGCTGTTATGCAGGCGTGCGGTTAGATCTCCTTGCGCATGTATATGGCGGAGATTTCGTAGCCGGCGCGCGCGTAGAGCCGCTGCGCGGTGGCGTTGTCGCCGAAGACGTTGAGCTCGATGCGCCGCACACCCAGCGGCCGCAAGGCGTCCTCCAGCGCGGCGAGCGCCTGCTGGCCGTAGCCCTTGCCGCGCTGGCCTTCGTCCACGCCAATGAAGTAGATGAAGGCGCGTGGCTTATCGTGCTCCACGAAGACCCATAGGTCGCCGACCGCCGAGCCGTCCTCTGTCACCAGTTTCCAGTAATAGTGGGCGCTGCTGGCAAGGCCCTCTTCCGTCAGCTGGTCAATCTGCTGCGTCGCGTTCTTGCGTTCCTCCTCGATCGGCGTACCAAGCCCACGCGCGCGATCCTGGGCATAGTCCTCGTACAGGAACACCTTGAAGGCGGCGAACTCCGCCTCGGACATGGGCCGTAGCTCGATCACTGCCATCTCTCCTTCCCCAGGTCATTACACACCGCACGCCCATCGCACTCTCCTAAAGGCGAGTATGGGGCTCTCTCCTAAAGCATAGCGGAACTCTATGCCGGCGTTCTCGCCCTTCGGCTGGCGACCTCGCGCATGCAATCGCCCTAGACTTGTCGTCAAAGGAATACGGCGCCGGTCCTACGCTCCTCCCGTGGCCCACCTCATGCGGGGCGGTCTGCTGCCAACGGTGCGTGACGTTGAGCGCGAAAGGGAGCAAGGACGTGATCCGTCATACGCCCGCCCTGGAGTATGGGATGCTCCGGGATGCGAAGGAGCGTGACGCATGTTCGCCTGGTTGTGCCGATGGGCGCGCGTAGACGCCAGACGTTCTTCGCGCGGCAAACCACAGATGGCGCGGGGGCCGAGTGTGCCGCCTGGGCGTGGCTACCTCATCGTCGTGGCGGCGGTCGCTAGTCTGCTCGCTGCATGTGCCGCCGGCGCCTCCGGCTCATTACCCCAAGGCACGGCCCGCCCGCTCGTCACGCGCACGCTATCCGCGAGCGCAGGCATCGCCGGGGCTGGATCCTCGGCCGCCCTGACCGCGACCCCGGCGGCACAGGAGACCGCCACCCCACGGCCAACATTTACTCCGCGGCCCACGGCGACGTCCCAGTCCACCACCACGCCTCAGCCCACCTCCACACCCCAGCCCACGGTGACGCCTCAGCCCACCTCCACACCCCAGCCTACCGCGACCGCGCTCCCAACTGCGACTGCCCTCCCCACCGCGACGCCCGCCTCGAGTGGGCAGGGTGTGGATCCCGGCCTTGCCATCCTCAGTGTCGTCGTGCTCCTGCTCGCCTTCATCGTGGTTGGATTGATCGTTTGGTTGGTCGCGCGCCGCAAAGAGCCACCCACAGCCTCACAGCAGGGGCCCGAGACATATCCTGCGCTCGGCTCGCAGCCTTTAGCCGGGCACCCTCCCGGCATTGCCGCGCCCGATGGCCCACATGTCGCCATTATTCCTGAGAGCGATGAGGACACACGCCCACAACCTGGCGCCGAACAGTCGTTCGGTCTGCCTCCGCTACCTCCTGCTGTTCCCAAGCCTGAACCGCCGCCGTCTGCGAGTCCTTCGGTACCTGAGAGGCATGAGACGTAACGCGGCCTCCTCGCAGCCCTCAGGCCGTCATGGGGGGGTGTCTGGGCGAGGAGGAAACGCGGCCCTGAGCCCCATCGCTAGCAGGCGCCGGGGTCCACGAGTAGGTAGGAAGGGGGTTCGGCAGCAGAGCAGGGCGGCTGGGGGATGCGGTACAGCACGGCACGGCGCGATCCGGCGCACAAGGCACCCCCGGAGGCCATCGCAGCGGCGTCTGCCTATCGGGCGCCGTTCGCGCCACCATCATGGATGTAGCCACTCTAGCAGGGGTGAGTCAACAGCGCCCCTGGAAACCAAGAAAGCAAAGGGGAAAAGAGATGGATACGTCGCCTATGGACGCAATGGCAGGTGCGCAGAGTGCTGAGTCGCGCCAGGTGGCAGGAGAGGTCGTGCGCTGGTGGTGGGCCTGGCTCGTCGCCGGCATCGTGTGGATACTCGCCTCGATCTTCATCTTGCAGTTCAGACAGGGCTCTATCACGCTCGTGGGCGTCATCATCGGCGTGATGTTCGTGGTCGCGGGGGTGCAGGAGTTCGTTATCGCCGCTGTCTCCGACGGCTGGCGATGGCTGTGGATCACCTTCGGAGTGCTCTTGGTAGCCGGGGGCCTCTACGCCCTCTTCAATCCCGTGGGGACCTTCCTCGCGATAGCCGATGTGCTCGGCTTCCTGTTCGCGCTGGTCGGGATCTTCTGGGTGGTCGAGGCGTTCGCCACGCGGGCGAGCAATGCGCTGTGGTGGTTTGGGCTGATCGCCGGCTTCTTGATGATCGGTTTGGGTTTCTGGGCCGGCGGCCAGTTCCTGACCACGCAGGCCTATACACTGCTCGTCTTCGCGGGGATCTGGGCGCTGCTGCATGGCATCACCGACATCGTCAAGGCGTTCGTCATCAGGAGCATGGGCCAGCAACTGGCGGCCGCGTAGGCGGCGCACGCATTGGACGCGCGATATGCCGGAGGTCAGGAGACAAACGATGACGCCACATGACACGAGAGCGACGGACCCCCCAGTCTCGCCGTCGCAAACTCCGACGACGCCCGGCGCGGCAGGTGATGCGTCCGTGTACACCCCATCACCAGGGGCGCCGTCGCCCAACGGCGGCAGGCCAGTTCCCGCTGCTCAGGTGGCAGCGGGAAGGCGTCGTGTGCATCCCCTCTGGCTCGTCGCCGGCGCGGCCATCCTCTTCGGCCTCGTCTTTGGTGTCGCCGCCCTCGCTCAACGGCAGAACACCTCATCGGCGCCATCGGGCACCGACATCGAGCAGACCACGATCAACACAGTCCAGGCGGTCAATCCCTCGGTCGTTCAGATCCAGGCGCGTGGCGTGGGTCCGGGCGGCAGCGTGGGCTCCGGCGAGATTCTCACGACCAGCGGCTACATCGTCACCAATAGCCACGTGGTGCATGGCTTCTCCTCCTTCACGGTCCTGCTCAGCAGTGGGCAGACGCTTCCGGCGCAGCTCATCGGAGATGCGCCATCGCAGGACCTGGCGGTGCTGAAGGTCAACGCCAGTAATCTCAAGCCCATAGCAGTCGGGGATTCAAGCCAGGTTCATGTGGGCGAGTTTGCGATCGCGATGGGCAGCCCGCTGGGCCTCGAACAATCCGCCACCTCTGGCATTGTCAGCGCGCTCAATCGCGAAGGCGCCGAGATCGTGGACGGCAACCGCTACACGCTCACGGGGATGATTCAGACGAGCGCGCCGATCAATCCCGGCAACAGCGGTGGCGCGCTCGTGAACCTCAAGGGACAGTTGATCGGCATCCCGACGCTCGCCGCGGTGGATCCCTCGACCGGGGTTGCCGCCAACGGCATCGGCTACGCGATCTCGTCCAATACCATGCAGGCTATCGTACATCAGCTCACGGGCGGCGCTGCCGGGTGAGTGTACCCCGCCGCGCGCCATGTCACTATGGCACCTGCCCCCAGGTGCGTTGCCCGCCTTGTATGCGGCAACGTACCTAAGAGTGCGGAACAAGCCAACGGATGACGGGCGAGAGAAAGGGAAAGCGAGGGAGAGAGCGCTATGTTCTTCCAGACCATTTTCGTGTCGCTGCTGCTGCTCACGTTCGGCGTGGTCATTTGCGCCGCTGGCTTTCGCCTCTTCGTGATCTTACTCCCGATCTATGCCTTCTTCGCCGGCTTCCTGGCCACGGCAGAGGCGATTCAGCAGCTCTTTGGCGGCGGCTTCCTGGCTACGGTCGCCAGCTGGGTCTTCGCCTTCTTCATCGGCCTGGTCTTCGCTGTGGCGGCCTACCTCTTCTACTACGCGGCGATCACGATCCTGGCTGCGACGGTCGGCTACGAGCTGGGTGTAGGGATTCTGG
The DNA here is from genome assembly GCA_035763125.1 of Ktedonobacterales bacterium. Classification (GTDB taxonomy): domain Bacteria; phylum Chloroflexota; class Ktedonobacteria; order Ktedonobacterales; family JADMIN01; genus SMAG-U1939. Next base: position 4,033 of record DASUBU010000271.1, on the reverse strand, counting down.
CAGGATTGGGGGTCACCTCGGGCCTCCTGCAGTTCATCGTTGGATTGATCGTAGCGCTGGCATTTGCCGCTGCGATCATCTTCCTCAACCTACCGAAGGTGTTCATCGTCGTGCTCACCGCGCTCGTGGGGGCGGGCATGGTTCTGTCGGGCGTCCTTGTCGCGTTCGGCCAAATCCCACTGGACGCGCTGCGATATGGCGTCGTCGGCGGCTTCATCCGCCTGTCGTGGTTCTGGTCCCTGGTCTTCCTGGTGATTGCAGCGGGCGGCATCGCGATACAGCTGCTTGTCCCCGCTCGGTACGAGCTCCAACCGTACGGGGAGGAGGAGATGGCTCAGTACATGGGTGCGTCTGCGCCCCCGGCAGCGGCCGCACCGCCGCCACCGGCAGCTACCGGACCCGAAGGCGCGCAGGCTGTGCAGTAGAGGTTGCGCCAGTGGCCGGGCCGGCGGGCGACGTAACAGCGCGTCGCGCGCCGGCCCGGATAGTCGCTACGCGCTGCGGACATGCTCCGCTGGATGGTCGGCCTGCCGTTCTGGGCAGGCCGGCCTGCGAGCTATTAGTTGACCCTGAAGGTCCCGTCGTCTACGAAGAAGTCGCTGATCAGCGAGTAGTCGGTGGTGCCCTGGAAGAAGACCTGTCCGGCTGGCCCTTATAGCTGCTCAGCGCCGAGATGACGTCGAAGGTGTACTGCACCCAGCCGTCGGCATTGGCATTGCACTGCCGTAGTTGCGTGGTGATGGTCGAGCCGCCGCTGGCACGGAGCCGGGCTTAGGCTAGGCGTAGCACGCACTGCGCCTTGCTGAGTCTGTCTGCTTATGTCGAATCGCCGCCCCGCCCCCTGGTGTGATAGAATCCCCGATGATGCCCGCCGCGCGGCGATGCGCGACGTGGCCTTCCTGCCGCGATGGTGCGATCCGCGCGAAGAGACGAAAGGGGGATGGGAGCCGGCCGTGCGCGAGCGCCGCTCCCGACGCATAGATGGCCGATTCACGCAAACTCCGTGTGCTAGTCGCCAAGCCAGGGCTCGACGGGCATGACCGCGGCGCGAAGGTGATCGCGCGGGCGTTGCGCGACGCGGGGATGGAGGTGATCTACACCGGCATCCGCCAGACGCCACAGATGATCGTCGAGGCTGCCATCCAGGAGGATGTTGATGCGATCCTGATGAGTATCCTCTCCGGCGCGCACATGGCGATCTTCCCCAAGGTGATGGAGCTGCTCAAGGAGAACGGGGTAGACGACGTGCTGGTGATGGCTGGCGGCATCCTGCCCGACGAAGACCTGCCGGCCATCAAGGGCATGGGCATTCAGGGCAACTTCGGTCCCGGCACGCCGATGTCGGCGATCATTGACTATGTGCGCTCTCACGTCTCCCCCGCGCGTCTCTCGCAGCCACTCGGCCCGGTCAGCAAGGCGGGTGCCGCGATCGAGTCTCCTGCCGGGGGCGCGGAACCCGGCCAGGCGGCGCAGTAGCATGGCGGATTCCTCGCCCATCGTCGAACGCCTGCTGTCGGGCGACCGGCGCGCATTGGCGCGTATCGTCACGCTGATCGAGAATGGTGCGCCGGAGGCGCGTCCGATTCTGGCGCAGCTACATGCCCATGGCGGCCGCGCTCATGTTGTCGGCTTCACCGGCTCGCCCGGCGCGGGCAAATCAACGCTCGTGACGGCGGTCGCGCGCGAGCTGCGGGCGCGCGGGCAGCGTGTGGCGATTGTAGCGGTGGACCCTACCAGTCCATTCACCGGCGGCGCGATCCTGGGCGACCGCATCCGCATGATGGAGCTAGCCGGCGACCCGAATGTCTTCATCCGCAGCATGGCCTCGCGCGGCAGCCTGGGTGGCCTGGCCGCCTCGACGCGCGACGTGGTGCGCGCGCTGGACGCCGCCGGCTTCGATACGGTCATCGTCGAGACAGTGGGCGCGGGGCAGGCCGAGGTCGAGATCGTGCGGGCGGCGCAGACGGTGGTGGTGGTGACGGTGCCGGGGATGGGCGACGACATTCAGGCCATCAAGGCCGGCATCCTCGAGATTGCCGACGTGTTCGTGGTCAACAAGGCGGATCGCCCCGGCGCCGACCAGACGGCAGCCGAGCTGCGCATGCTGCTGAGCCTGGACGAGCGTCGCAAGGAGCGCGAGTGGAGGGTGCCGATCGTCAAGACCAGCGCCGCCAGCGGGCAGGGTGTGCCGGAGCTGGTGGACCGTCTCGCGGCGCATCTGAAATTCTTGCAGACGAGTGGGCAGCTCGCCGCGCGCGGCGAGCGCCAGGCACGCAGCGAGATGCTGGCGCTGCTTCACCAGGCGCTGCTAGCCAAGATCGAGGCGACGGTTGGCCCAGAGGAGTGGCAGGGCCTGATCGCCGAGGTGGTGGAGCGCGCCACCGATCCCTACACCGCCGCTGAGACCATTGCGGCACGCATCGGCCTCGCGCCGGCACTCGGCTCATGGGAGTAGCCCCGCCCGGGGCAAGCGAGCGCATCTGGCCCGCAACTTGCGAGCGCGCACACAGCCGTGGCCTCCAGGCGGAGACGGCCGCGTGGGACGGTGCGTTGCGGTAGATACTCGCGAGCAGTCAGACGCACAACTACACAGGAGAGTGACCTATGGCGACGAGCGAGCGCGGGCAGAGCAGCGGCAAGCGCATCTCTCCCATCCAGCTCCAGAAGCACCTCAAAGGTGTCAATTACCCTGCCTCGAAGCGTGACCTAGTGGCGAAGGCGCAGCAGAACAACGCATCCGCCGAGATCGTGCAGAAGATCCAGCATCTGCCGGCCGATTCGTTCAACGGGCCGAAGGATGTGATGAAGGCGCTCGGTCAGACCGAGTAGTCCGCGCTTCGCGCGAAATGCATCCGCCCTCTGTGCCGGTTGCCGCTGCCGCGGCAACCGGCACTTATTTTGCCCGTACTCGGCCCACGAGCCTGCACTCTACTAGAGGGAGCGCGAGTCACTGCAGAGAGACGCGCCTCGCCGGGATCTTACCGTGCGTGAAACCCCCGTGCGCTCAGATCGCGGTGTGAGCGACGTTGGCCTGGCTGCTCCGTCGGTGGGCCAGAGCGTACCAGCCGCAGATGATGAACAGCACGCCGGTACCGTAGAACAGCGCGCCACCGGCAATTTGCCCTGTCTGCGGCGGCAAGAACAGCAAGCTCTGCCACACCCCACCAGCAACGAGGAGCAACCCACCGACGACCTCACCGATGCCTGGACTGATGAATTTCCAGTGGATGCTCCCCCCGATGGCGAGGAGCAGGCCAGCGCCCTCGATGGTCCAGAGTGCCCACATCGCGGGTTCAGTGCCCGGCGGGGATACTCCTCCTCCCCCGCCAGTTGCGATGCCCACCATGAGCAGCAAGCCGAGCGCCGCGACAGCGCCAACCACCCTGGCGACCCAGCGCAGTATCATCACCACGCGCCCCCAATTGAACGAAGAAGTAGTCGCTTGCATCCCCCGCTCTCCTTTCGGGTCGCAGCGCATGTCCCGCGCGTTTACACCTGTAGCTCCATGCTACGCGCGCCTCCCTCGCAGATAGGTCACACAGTTGGCGGGTAGGAGTCACGATTCACTCACGGTGTCATGGGGGCGTTGGGCCGCACAACACGTGATGGACGTGGGCGGCTGGAAATAAGCCAACATCGCGGGCGCTCTCTCGTGTCGGTGCCGACGTAGGCGATATCTCCCCGCTGTTGGGCACATCTTCCTCGTTTCGACGGCTATACTCTGTAGTCGTACACACGTGCTGATTGCTGAGGAGACTCTTACGTCATGCGGGCAGATTCAGCAAACTCTCGCTATCTGCATGTGGCCGAGCCGGTGCGCGAGGCGCTGACGGTGGGCCGGCCGGTGGTCGCGCTCGAATCCACCGTCATCGCGCACGGCCTGCCCCATCCGGCCAACGTCGAGGTCGCCCGCGAGATGGAGGCCGCCATCCGCGCGGAGGGTGCCGTGCCCGCGACCATCGCACTGCTCGATGGGCGGATCGTCGTGGGGCTGGACGATGCGCAGCTCGAGCGAGTTGGCACGGAGCCGGGC
>DASUBU010000270.1:0-4693 GCA_035763125.1 Ktedonobacterales bacterium | reverse complement strand
CTGCTGGGGATGCTGCATGCACGAGTGGTGCGCCCGCGCGGCCCCACGGCCACGCTCGATGCCCTCGATGCCAGCTCGGTGAGCGCGGCGCAGGTCGTCCGCCGCGGCAACTTCGTCGCGGTGGTGGCCGAGGAAGAGATTGACGCCATGCGAGCGGCGCGGCAGCTTCACGTGACCTGGCGCGAGGCGACGGACCTCCCGCCGATGGGCGAGCTGCATGCCTGGATGCGAGCGCAGCCGGTACGCGACGAGCTAGTGACGGCGAACGGGGACGTCCAGGCGGCGCTAGCCGGTGCGTCTGTGCGTCTGCGGGCGACGTACACGCAGCCCTTCCAGGCGCATGCCTCCATCGGCCCCTCGTGCGCGGTGGCCGAGCTGCGCAACGAGATGTTGACCGTCTGGTGCAGCTCGCAGGGCATCCACGCGCTGCGCGGGGCGCTCGCCGATCTGCTGGCGATGCCGCGGGAGCGCATCCGCGTGCTCTTCCTGGAAGGCTCCGGCTGCTACGGGCACAACGGCGCCGACGACGTGGCGGCTGACGCGGCGGTGCTGGCGTGCGAGCTGCCTGGACGGCCGGTGCGCGTCCAGTGGTCGCGCGAGGACGAGTTTGCCTGGGAGCCCAAAGGACCGGCGATGCTGATGGAGCTGAGCGCCGGCCTCGACGCGCAAGGCCGCATCTCCGCCTGGGATTACCAGGCGTGGTCGCCGACGCACGCGCGCCGGCCGCGCCGCGCCGACGATCTGGTCGCCGGCCAGCTCATGCACGGCGTGGGCCTGCCCGATCCGGCATTCTTCCTTGGCGGTGACCGCAACGCGCCGACCAACTACGCGCTGCCCAACAGCCGCGTGACGATGCACCTGCTCACGCGCATGCCGCTGCGCTCCTCCTCGCTGCGCAGCCTCGGCGCGACGGCCAACACCTTCGCCAACGAATCGTTCATGGATGAGCTGGCGGAACTGGCGGGCGCCGACCCGCTAGCCTTCCGCCTGCGCCACCTGGACGATTCGCGCGCGCATGCCGTACTGACCGCCGCCACCGACCGGGCTGGCTGGGGCAGCGCGCTGCCGCGCGGCGAGGGGTTGGGGCTGGCGTTCGCACGCTACGAGAACGACGAGGCATACGTCGCCATGGTGGCCCACGTCGTGGTGGACGATGCGACCGGCGCGGTGTGGCTGCGGCGCGTGGTGGTGGCGCACGACTGCGGCCTGATCATCAACCCTGACGGCCTGCGCAACCAGATCGAGGGCAATGTCATCCAGTCGGCCAGCCGCGCGCTCAAAGAAGAGGTGCGCTTTGACGAGACCGGCCCTACGAGCCTCGATTGGGACTCCTATCCCATCCTCACCTTCGCCGAGGTGCCGGAGGTGGAGATCGTGCTGATTGACCGGCCGGAGGAGCGGGCAGTGGGAGCGGGCGAGCCGGCAACCATCACCACCGCGGCCGCCATTGCCAATGCTATCTACGCGGCCGTGGGCGCTCGGGTGCGTGAGGTGCCGTTCACGCGCGAGCGCGTGCGGGCGGCGCTCTCCGCGCGGGGCGCAGGTACCGGTGCGAACGCGGACTGATGAGAGGGAGGCAGGCATGAGCGCGGCGAACGGGCTGGCGGGAGACGTGCTGGTCGTGGCGGGCGGCGCCACTGGCATCGGCGCGGAGACGGCGCGCGAGTGGGTCGCGCGTGGCGGGCGCGCTGTCATCGGCGATATCAACGCCGAGGACGGCCAGCAGCTTGCCGGCGAGCTGGGCACGGAGAGCGCGCTCTTCGTGCCGCTCGACGTGCGCAGCCGGGACGCCTGCGACGGTGCGATCCGGGCGGCCGTCGAGCGGTTCGGCAGCGTGAAAGCGCTGCTGAACACGGCGATCAAGATGAATCCAGGACCGCTGCTGGAGCAGAGCGATGCGGGTTGGAACGCGGCGATAGACGTCGGGCTGACGGGCTACCTGCGCATGGGTCAGGCGTTCGCCCGCTGGCTCATCGCCCAGGGGAAGCCGGGTGCCATCGTCAATATCTCGTCCATCGGCGGCATTCAGCCCTACGATGGGGCCGGCCCCTATAGCGTCGTCAAGGCCGGCGTGACGATGCTGACCGATCTGATGGCGATCGAGTGGGCGCCTTACGGCATTCGCGCCAATGCCATCGCTCCCGGCCCGGTGCTGACGCCGCTGACGGCGTTCCTGCGCGACCCGGCTATCCGCGAGGCGCGAGCGCGGGCTATCCCGCTCGGCCGCATCGGCGCCGTAGAGGACATCGCACCTACCATTGTGTTCCTGCTCTCCGACGACGCAAGCTGGATCACCGCCGAGCAGGTGACGATCGATGGCGGGGTGACAAAGACGATCTTCAAGCACCTGCCCGGTCGTGTTTGGGGCGGCAAAGGTACCGAGTAGCGCAGGGCACCACGGGTCGCGCTGGTCGCGCATTCCCAATCAGGCGTCGTCTAAGCCCTGAACGACCTGCATCAGCTCTTTGCTCTCCTGCAGCCACGTCATCGGATTGGTCGCGCGCCTGATATAGCGAATCCGACCCTCGCGACCCACGACGACGGATGCCGTGCGCTGCATGACCAGATACGCCCGCTCCAGGTCGAAGCGGTGATACACCTCGTGCGTGGGATCGGCCAGGATGGGGAAGGGTACGTTGAGCGAGGCGCCATAGCGCGCCGCGCGGTCCGGGGTATCGCCCAAAATGACGAGCACGTCTGCTCCGGCGGCCTGGATCTCAGGGTAGAGTCGCCCCAACTGGGCGACATGCGAGCGGCACTGCATTCAGCCAAAGGCGCGCACGAAGAAGAGGACGACGTGCGCCCGTCCGCGATACTCCGCCAGGGAGATCTCGCGGCCCGAATTGGACGGCAGGCGAAAGTCCGGCGCGGGATCGCCAACGGCGAGCTCGCTGGTGTGCTCAGGATCCATGCAAGTTCACTCCTCGCAAGTTCGTTGCTCAGTTCAGCACATTTGCTCATCACGCTAGCTCAATACGCTAGCTCATTACATTGGCACGCTGCCGCGACTCAGCGGCGACGCTGACTGAGTCGCGATGCCCGCTACACCCGCCACGAGCGCCAGCGCATCGGCCGGCAGGAAGAATACGCCGATGCTGAGGAGGGCGAGCAGTGTTGCGAAGTAGAGCAGAGCCGTGCACGTCCACAGGAGCACAAGCGCCGGGAGCGCCCTGGCGAAGCTGTGCCATATCGCGAACAGGACGATGCCGAGTGACAGCGCTCCGAATAGCGTGATGGCGAACGACAGACTCGCAAGTCCCTGCGCCTGCACCAGACTGACCCCAACGCAGCCTCCTGTGCTTGACGGACCCGGCGCAGCCGTGCACTGGATACCCAGAGGCGCGAACAGTCCAACGCCCAGAGCGGCCAGGCCGAGAACTCCGCTCAGCACACCACACATCAGCTCGATGCGTCGCGACCACATACCACTCCGCTCCTCTCGCCATCGCGCCATCGCCACCCGATCTATTTTAGCGCGCGCAGCATGCCCGTTTCGCATTCCGGGCTGGTCCACGCGCCAGGCATCCGCGAGCTCGGTCAATCGGCCTGGTCCAGGCGCTGTGGTCCGCATACCCACAGCCAACCTACCGACCCGCTCGAATCGTGGATCAATCCGCTCTTGACTCGCGGCGGTTTCCGCATTATGCTGTGACCATATTCTCCGATCCGGTCATATGGTCATCCGGTCATGTGGTCATCCGGTCACACAGAAGTCGCAGGGAGTGAGGGGATGTATGGCAACCAGCAGGAGGTCCGCCAGCCAAACGCCATTGAGCCAGGCGCCACCTCAGCCGCAGCCCGACGAGCGCCAGCAGCGGGAGGAGCGCATCCTGGACGCCGCCGCCACGCTGCTGGTCCGCTGGGGCTATCGCAAGACCACCATTGACGACGTGGCACGCGAGGCGGGCGTGGGCAAGGGTACCATCTACCTGCATTGGAAGGACAAGAACGAGCTGTTTCGCGCCGCCATCTGGCGCGCCAGCCAGCAAGTCACCGACGACACCATGCAGCGACTTACCGCCGATCCAGAAGGCGGGAGATTTCATCGCCTCTGGGCGCACGGCATGCTCGCCATCCTCTCGAATCCGCTGATGGCGGCGGTCATGAAAGGAAGGCCAGATATCTTACAGGGGCTGATCGGCGCGTTGCATCGTGAGACGCTCGACCAGCTTGTGGGCAATGCCGAAGAACATCTGACCCAGCTTCAACGCGCCGGCCTGATTCGCGCCGATCTTTCGGTGCCCGTCATCACCTTCTTGATGGGCGCCCTCAAGCTTGGCATCGTCACCTCGCCGGACATCATGGGCCAGAAGCATGTGCTCTCAGCCGAGCAGCTCACCGAGGCGCTCAGTGATCTGATGCGTCGCTGGCTGGAGCCAGAGCGGCTTCCGAGCGACACCACGGTGGGCAAACAGATTGTGGCTGAGTGGCTGGAGAAAACCAACGAGATCGAGCAACAGCAGCCGTGAGGGAGGACGTGAACAACATGCCGGCGATCATCGAAGTTGAAGGGTTGACCAAGCGCTACGGCAGCAAGCGTGGCATCACCAACGTGTCCTTCCAGGTGGAAGAAGGCGAAGTCTTCGGGTTCCTGGGTCCCAATGGCGCCGGCAAGACGACCACCATTCGCTTGCTGATGGCGCTGCTGTATCCCGACAGCGGGGCCGCGCGCATCGCGGGGATGGATTGCTGG
>DASUBU010000269.1:0-17305 GCA_035763125.1 Ktedonobacterales bacterium | reverse complement strand
CGTCAGGTGATCGGTGAGCCAGGGATTCTTCGGCAGGACGGGGCCGTGCAGATAGGTGCCGTAGACCTGGCGGTAGCACACGCCCTCGCCGCCATCCTCGCCGTTGTTGCCGCTGCCCGCGATCAGCTTGCCCAGCGGCTGTGCGTTCGGCCCGAGATAGGTGCGCCCGCTGTGATTCTCGAAGCCGACCAGCGTCTGCTTCCCGCCGGGCGCGAAGTCGCACTCGACGGCAATGTGATTCATGAAGCGCGTATTCCCGCCCACGGTGTAGAGATCCACCGCGCCGACGCCCTCCAGGCGAGGGCCGGTGAACGGCTGGTAGTAGTGGCCGAGGAGCTGATAGCCCGCGCACACGGCCAGCACCACCACATCCTGCTCGACCGCCGCGCGCAAGCTCGCCGCCTTACCTTCCAGGTCGCGCGCCGCGACATCCATCTCCTTATCCTGCCCCCCGTGGAAGAGGATCAGATCGTACTCGGTGAAGTTGGCTGTCTGCCCGACGCCGACCTCAGTGACCATCGTCCGGATGCCGCGCCACTCGCAGCGCTTCTGAATCGCCATTAGATTGCCACGGTCGCCGGCGATGCTGAGCAGCGTCGGGTAAAGGTGGCAGATGCGCAGTGTCATCGGCTCCATGACGGTCTTACTCCTCCCAGAACGGTTGCGTCCAGCCGCGCTGCACCATAATGCGCCGCAGCTCATGCAGCGGCGTGTAGCCCGAGAGGATGTAGAGCGTGCCACCCGGCTCGACGTTGGCCAGCGCCAGATCAAGCCCCTTCTCGCGCTCCGGCTGCTCCTGGATCATCTCTTCGGGCACGCTGGCGTACTTGAAGCGCATACTCAGCTCCGCCGCCTTCGTCCCACAGGTCACCAGCGAGGCAAGCTGCGGCGCCAGCTCCTCCAGCTCGATATCCCAGAACCACGCGAAGTCCTCGCCATCGGTCTCGGCATTGCTGTGGACCGAGAGTACGTGCTTCTTCTCCGGCCGCTGCAGAATCGTGCGCAGTGTCGTGTTGTAGGAGATTGGGTTCTTGACGAAGCAGAGCACGATGCGCTTGTCGCCGGCCTGGATGTCTTCGAGTCGCCCGAATGCCGGCCGTAGCCCGGCGAATGCCGCCGGCAATGCGGCTGCATCCAGCCCCAGCGCCAGTGCGCCGCCCACCGCGCCAGCCGCGTTGTAGACGTTGTGCAGCCCCGGCAGCGCCAGATCGAAGTGCAGCGTGCCGGCCGGCGTCTCCAATGTCACCGGCGAGGGACCGGAGGGGTCGAGCGCGACATGGGTGACGGCGATGTCGAGCGGTGGGCGCGCGTAGCCGCAGTTGGGGCAACGGTAGTCGCCGAGGTGCGAGATGTAGGCCTTGGCGTAGTCGAGGTCATGCTGGCAGCGTACGCAGCGGATCGTATCGGCGGCGTGCTCGGGCACCTGCGTGCCCACGTCGTCGGTGCGCAGGCCGAAGTAGAGCCGCCGCGCCTGCGCATCCGGCGCGAAGCCGGCCACCAGCGGATCGTCGCCGTTGAGGACCACCGTCGCCTCGGCGGGCAGCGCGCGGATCATCGTCTCCAGCGCGCCGGCCACCGCGTAGAGCTCGCCGTAGCGGTCCAGTTGGTCGCGGAAGATGTTGTTGACGACCACCACATCTGGCTCGATCTCGGGCACCGCATGGCGGATGGTCGCCTCGTCAATCTCGAAGACCAGCACGTCGGCCGGCAGATCGCCCAGCAGGCTCGCGCCGTTGACCGCCACAGCCGTGACGCCCGGAAGCAGATTCGAGCCGGAGCGGTTCTGCGTCACGCGCTGGCCGCCCGCGCTGGCAATCGCGGCCAGCATCCGGCAGGTAGTCGTCTTGCCGTTGCTGCCGCAGACGACGATCTTCCTGGCGCTGCTGCGGCCGATCACCTTGCGCAGCACCAGCGGATCAATCTTGCGCGCGACGATGCCGGGGAAGCTGGTGCCGCCGCCGATCTTGAGCGCGCGCCCGGTTGCGCCGGCCAGCTTGCCGGCCGCCAGCGCCGCCGCTAGCCGCGCTGTGCCGATCGGCCCTCCGCGCCCACGCCTCCGCCGCTTCCGCGCGCCTTGTGCCGCGCTCCCAGCCGGTGTGTTCCCCGGCCGCTGCGCCGTCGCCGTCTTCGCCGCTCTATCCTCTGCTGCCATGACTGATCCCGCCCACGCCTCTCCGCTTGCCCGTCACGTGCGCCCAACGCGGCGAGTGTAGCACGCGCCACCGCCCGCCAGCAACGCCCGTAGGACCGCGGAGCAGGGGTATACAATGACCCTCTGTGCTCCTAGTCCGCGCAGGCGGGTTTCGCGGCCGAGGGGCCTCCCCACTGGGGACAGGGGCCTCCCCACTGGGGACAGGCCTTCCAGGCGCGAATGCATGCGTCGGCCTATCTCCGGCCTATCTATTGAATGACCCCGGACCGCGGACCGGCCCGCATCGGCTGTAGTGGCGCGGCCTGCCTTGCCCGAACATCACCTGCCGCCCTCTGTACGCGCCCCATTGGAACGGAGCGGATGGTATACTGGGTGCATTGGCGCCTGAATCCAAGCGGGAAGGTTCGCCATGTCCAAGTCTACGCCACCTCCCACACCCACGCCGCCCGCGTCGGGCCAGGAATCCGTCTGGACGTATCCCCGGCCGCCGCGGCTGGAGCCGACCCGGAAGCACATCGAAGTGATCTTCGACGGCGTCACGATCGCCGACACGCGCCGCGCGTGGCGCGTGCTCGAAACCGGCCACGCGCCGGTTTATTACGTGCCGCCGGAAGACGTGCGAATGGAATATTTCGAGCGCACCAGCCGGCGCTCTGTCTGCGAGTTCAAAGGCACCGCGACGTACTACACGATCACCCACGGCGACCGCATCGCCGACCACGCCGCCTGGGCGTATCTGCATCCTACACCGCCCTACGCCCACATCGCCGGCCATATCGCCTTCTATCCCCAGCAGATGGATGCCTGTCTCGTTGATGGCGAGCCCGCTCGCTCACAGCCCGGCAGCTTCTATGGCGGGTGGATTACAGACGACATCGCCGGCCCATTCAAGGGCGATCCACCCGCCGAAGACGCCGACTGAAAGGACATGCACCCGATGCCGCGCGCGATTGACTTCCACGTCCACCTGCCGATCGCCGAGTTCATGGACGTCGCCATCGGCCCGTACCGCGACGCCGTCCAGCAGTACTTCCGTATCGAGGTCAAGCTGCGCGATGTCGAGGAGATCGCCGCGTACTACGAGCAGCAGGATATGGTCGGCGTGCTGCTGGCGTGGGATGCCGAGACGGCCACCGGCCGCAAGCCGCTGCGGAACGATACCGTCGCCGAGATCGTGCGGCGCTTCCCCGGCCGCTTCGTCGGCTTCGCCTCGGTGGATCCGCACAAGGGCGACCGCGCCATCGCGGAGGCCGAGCGGGCGGTGCGCGAGCTGGGCCTCTCCGGCATGAAGTTCCACCCTGGCGTGCAGGCGTTCTATCCCAACGATCCGCAGTTCGCGCCGCTCTTTGCTCGGATCGCCGAACTGGGCATCCCGGCGCTCTTCCACACCGGCACCAATGGGCTGGGCGCGGGCATGCCGGGCGGCGGCGCCATCAAGCTCGACTATACGCGCCCGATCTACCTCGACTCCCTCGCCGCCGACCACCCCACACTTACCATCATCGGCGCGCATCCCTCCTGGCCGTGGGAACAGGAGATGATCGCCATCCTGCAGCACAAGCCCAACGTCTACAATGACCTCTCCGGTTGGCTACCCAAGTACATCCCGCCCGCGCTGCTGAAAGAGGCCGCCGGCCGGCTGAATCACAAGTTCCTCTTTGGCTCCGACTACCCCTTCATCACCCCCGAGCGCTGGCTCGCCCAGTTCGATGGGCTGGAGGGCTGGAGCGACGAGGCGCGGCAGAACGTGCTCTGGCGCAACGGGCAGGGTGTGCTGGCACACACGGCGGTCGCGCAGCTGCCGTTCAGCTAGGCTGTTCCGGCCGCCACGTTTGACCTCGCTACGGCGCATACGTATACTGGGTGTCGCACATGAAGATGGGGCATGGGCGATGCGCGTGGTATGCGTTGTGGTGAGGGGGACGTTGCGTGACCATGAGCACTGCGGGTGACGAGTCCACCAGCGTAGGCGCCCAGTCGGTGGAGGGTACAGCCGCGCGTCCATCTGTTTCGGCAAGCGTGTTGCTGCGCACCGTCGCGCTGTTGATCATGGGCGCGGCGCTCATGCCCTGGTGGATGACGGCGCTCTCCTATTACGTCGGGCTGAAGGGGTACTACGACTTCTCGGCCTACTACGTCGCCGCTCTTGCCCTGCGCGACAATCTCAGCGCCAACGTCTACGATCCTCATCTGCTGGCGACTGTCGCGGCGCAGCATCACGTGTACTTCAACTTCGGCGTCTTCCAGTATCCCCTGCTGCTGCCGATTGTCTTCATCCTGCTTACCTTTATCCCCTTCGTCCCAGCTTCGTTGCTCTGGATGATCTTCGACGCCGCCTTCTGGCTCGGCGGCACAGTGCTCATGATCGGCCTGATGCGGCGCGGGCTGCACGGCGCCGAGCGACGCCTGCCGCGTCTCGCGCTGCGTGGGACACACCCGGCACGCTGGCTCGGCAGCATGTGGCACTGGTGGATGGAGCTGTCGGATACTGACGTCTTCGCCATCGCGCTGGTCATCTTCGTCTCGCTCAGCGATGACCCGCTGAGCGAAGCGCTGCGTCTGGGCCAGGCCAGCTTGCTCGTCTTCCTCCTCATTGGGCTGGCGTTCTGGCTGATGCGGAGCGAGCGCGCGCTATGGCTGGGTGTAGTGCTGGCCGTCGCTGTGATGGTTAAGGCACTGCCGATCGTGCTCGTGGGATATTTCGTACTGCGCGGTCACTGGCGCGTCGTGGCCGGCGTGCTCATCGGCTCCGTCATCCAGTTGGTGGGAATGGCGCTGGTGGTCGGGCCGCAGGGACTGCTTAGCATGCGTGGGATCCTGGGCAACGGTGTCGGCGACAGCCTGCACTTTCAGAACGAGGCACTGGCACGTGTGCCAATGTGGCTCGGCGTCGCCATCAAGGGGCATCCCAGCGTGCCGCTGATTGATGCCGGCTACGCACTGATTGGACTCATCACGTTGATCTTCGCCGGGGGCGTGCTCTTCGCGTCGTGGCGACGCAGGCAAGCCGTCCATCGTGGTGCGCGGAGCGCGCCCGGCGACGCGAGCGTCGACTTGCTCGGCTTCAGTTGGACGGTTTGCACAATGCTGCTGGTCTCGCCGATCAACTGGGTGCATTTCAGCGCATGGCTGTTGTTGCCGTTCGCCTTCTGCCTGGGTTATGCGCTGCGCGGACTATCCGGCGGGATTCGCGATGCCGAGGGACGACTCAAGCCTGAGGTCTACGTGGTGCTGGCCCTCGTCGTCGGGATCGTGCTGACGATGTATCCACTGCCCTTCAACTTCGATCGCACCGCCACACTCAATCTGAACCAGACGCTGTTCGGTCGCCCGATCCGCCCGTTCTTCATGCTGTTGCGGCCAACCGGCGGCGTCCTGCTGTGGCTGGCCTCCGGGGTCCTCTTCTTGCGTGCCGTGCGGCTCACGCATGGCATGCGCCCGGCGCCACCCTCGCCGGACAATCTGGCGGCAGTGTCCGCCAGCCCAGGGGCCCCGGCGGTGCCGCTGGAGCGCCCGTAGGAGCGGTGGCGGGCTGACGAGACCAGTGTGAGGGAACCAGGAGAGTAGATTCACGGTGGCACTAGACGAGCAGCCGGGCACGATGGCACGCCACGTAGGGCGCGAAGAGACGGCCCCCGCCGAAGCGGGTGCCGCTGTGCGCCAGCATAGGCCGGCGATACCCGGGCGCCGGCTCTTCACCGCCGCGCTGATCTTCTGCTACGTTTACTTCTTCATGCCCGCCAACACCAACTCGCTGAGCCGTTACGATATGGTGGTGGCGCTCGCCAACGGCACCGCGATCATTGATGCCAACGCATCTAACACCATTGACGTCAGCTTCTATGCCGGGCACTACTACTCCCCGCGCACGCTCGGCCTCTCGCTGCTGGCCGTGCCGATATACAAGCTGATCTTCGCGCTCGCGAGCCTGACCCACACGCAGCCGACGGTCACCTTCTACATTGACTACTTCAATCTCTTCACCGCCGTCCCGATCAGCGTGCTGGCCGCGCTGGTCTTCGTCTCGTTCGTGGTGCGCCTGCGACCAGAGCTCGCAGGGACATATCGGCCGGTGGTCGCGGCCAGCGCATTCGCCCTGGGCACGCTGTTCTTCCCTTTTGCCACCTTCTTCTTCAGCCATGCCTTCGCCGGTGGACTGATCTTCATCGGCTTCTACCTGTTGTATCGCGCGCGTGCGCATCCTCACCCTGAGCGCCTCGTGCTGGGCGGCGGACTCCTCGTGGGCTATGCCGTTATCAGCGAGTATCCGCTGGCGGTGGTGGCGCTGCTGGTCTGCGGCTACGTGTGGGCCAACTTTCCGGCGCCCTCGCGGTGGCGTATGCTCGCGCTCTTCATCGCGGCGACCCTGCCAAGCGCGCTGCTGCTGGCGGGATACAACTGGGCCGCGTTCGGCAGTCCGCTGCACATGGGCTACGGCTACGTCAGCAATGGCGAGTTCCAGGGACAGCACAGCGGCCTCTTCGGCATCACCCTGCCCAGCCTCGGCGGACTCGTCGAGATCCTGGCGTGGCCGCGGGGCCTGCTGATCGAGTCACCATTCCTGGTGCTGGTGCCGCTCGGCTTCGTCCGCTGGTGGCGCTCCCGCTTTGGCGCGCGGCCGCCCGCCGAAGCCGTCCTCTGTGCCGCGATCAGCGTCGTCTATCCGCTGCTGATCTCCTCGTACTATCTGCCGATGGCCGGCGAGAACCTGCCGGGACCGCGGCTGCTCGTACCCATGCTGCCCTTCGCATGCCTGGCACTGGCGTGGGTGGTGGACGAGCCGCGGCGCTGGCTGCGAGCCGCCTTCGCGGCGCTGCTGGCCTTTGGCTTCGCGATCACCGCGCTGTACGTGGTGGTGGGCGTACACGAGTACCACACCTATCTCACCTATCCCTTCGTTGACCTCTTCTTTCCTACGCTCGCCACCGGCGAGGTCCCCCCGCTGAACGCACCCACCCCGCAGAGTCTTGGCACCGAGATGCTCCATCTTCCAGGGCTGGTCAGCCAGCGTGTCTTTCTGGTGCCGTTCGTGGCCTGGTGTGGCTGGGTAGTCTACCGGCTGGTGAGAGCGCCCGCCGCGCGCATCGAGTCTGCGCCATACGAGGCACGTCCCCACGGCCCAACCAGCTCGACGTGAGTGACACCTGGCATGGGAGCGCGCAGCCCCATCGCTACTGCCACGCGCACCCCAACTAGCCCAAACTTCCCGTCGCTGAAAGGGGCAATGTTATACTGGATGCCTATCGCACACCGGTCGCCAGGGTGGGGTGGAAGCAGGAAGAGAAGCTGGATGCCAGATGTGACAAAGCAGGATACGACGCCAGAGGATGGTCAGGAGCGGCCCAGTGGCCGGCAGTTGCCCGTAGGTGTTCAGACGGCGGTACGTGTCCCGAACATTGAGAAGAGCAGCGGTGTCGGTGCGCCGCGGACCGTTGAAGAGCTGACGCGCCAGCAGAAATGGCGTGGGCGGGCGCGCTCGGTTGCCCGCTGGTTGCTCATACCGTACGATCGCTTGCCGCTATCGCCACGCGGGCGTTGGGAGCGCATTGCGCTCGCGCTCGCGATCTTGATGGGCGTGGGCTTCGCGATCTTCTTCTGGATGTACTCCAGCGCCAAGTTCGATGCTCACATCACCAACGCCGAGGACATGGGTATCATGGATCAGGCGTTGTGGACGACGACACACGGATCGCTCCTGCACCAGACCATTTGTAACCCGATCAGCGATACGAATTGCCTGGGCAATGTCTCGCGCTTCGCCATCCATTTCGAGCCGCTGATGCTGGTGCTGTCCCTGCTCTACGTCGTCGTGCCGTCGCCCAAGGCGCTCCTGCTGCTGCAGGGGCTCGTCGTGGCGAGTGGCTCCCTGCCGGCCTACTGGATCGCCGCGCGCCGCCTGCGCAGCCCCTTGGCTGGCCTGTGCTTCGCAGCCGCCTACCTGATGTTCCCCGCTCTGCACAGCGCCGTCCTGTTTGACTTCCACGCTGTGACGCTAGCGGCGGCCTTCTTGCTCTTCGCGCTGTACTTCATGCTGACGCGCAACAATGTTGGGCTGATCATCGCGTGTGTGCTGGCGATGGCGACGAAGGAGGAAATCCCGCTCGATGTCTTTATGATCGGGCTCGCCATTCTCGGCTTGCAGCGCCGCCGCATCGGTGCGTGGCTGATGGGATTGGCGGTTGCCTGGGTGGGTATGGCCGTCTTCGTGATGCGCATGGTCAGCCCCGTCGGGCACTCACCCACCGCCAGCCGCTACGCCTATCTTGGCAGCTCGCCGCTGCAGGCCGGCCTCTACATCCTCACGCATCCCTTGCCGCTGCTGCTGCATCAGGTGCTGCCGAACGGCGGCGACTACTACCTGCGCACGCTGCTCACCCCGATGGGCTACCTGGACGTGCTTAGCCCGCAAACGTGGCTGCTCGCCGCCCCTGCCTTGCTGCTCAATCTGCTCAGCAGCGATCCCAACATGCATACCGGCATCCACCAGTACAGCGCCGAGATCGTCCCGTTCATGGTATTTTCCGGCATCGCGGGCGCGGCGCTCGTCCTTGATCTTGTCGCGCGCGCCTACCCGTTGCTGCGCGTGGGCGTGCGGCGTGTGCTGCCGCAGACCATGACGCCCGCGCTGGCCTTCGCCAAGCGCCCATGGGATTGGGGCGCAGGCAACGCGGGCTGGGCCGGTCAGGGTGTCCGCTGGAGCACCGGGCAGGTGCGGCGGATCGCGCCAGCGCGCGTTGCGCTGATGGCGCTGCTCGTAGTGATGATGTTTCTGGCGGTGCGCCAGCAGTTCCGTCTGGCCTATCTGCCGGTCACGAAAGGCTTCACGTGGCCTCAGGTGACGCAACACGATGTGATCGGCGATCGGCTGATGGGGCTCATCCCGCCGACCGCCAGCGTCTGCGCCCAGGATACGCTCGTGCCGCACCTGAGCCACCGCACCATCATCTACCAGTTCCCGTATCGAGCGCTGGACGTCCAGTACATCATGCTCGATGCCCAGGGCAAATTTTATCCGTTTACGACCTTGCAGGACTACACCAAGACCGTCAACGCGGTCCTGATGAGCGGCCGTTTTCACATTGTCGCGCGGCAGGATGGCTACCTGCTGCTGGCGCGCAATGCGCCGGCGGAGCTCGCCGGCCAGTCTACGGCCGCTGCCGCTCCTGGCGCGTCACTCAACGCCCTGCTTCCTCGACGCGTGACGTGATTGCAGGCTGCTGGCGGACCACTTGCTCATACTTGTTCATCGCAGAAGAGTGGATTGGCGACGCTGCCATGCGGAATGCGCCGGCAAGTGCGTCCCGCACCGCGCCGCTGGGCGGCTGAAATGGGACACTGCGCAGCCACCGCTGCCAATCAGGGCCCCATCTGCCAGGCACGCGAAGAGCGCCAGGGCATATGCTCCGGCGCTCACGTGTCAGGGAGAAACTCACAGCGAATCGGCTAGGCCGACGAAGCTGCCCGCTTTCTACTTCAGCGCGTTTGGCTTGGCGGCGTGGGCCACATGCCTGAGATGCCGCAGATTCGACGAGCCGAGCGCCACCGACGGGCCGCTAGCCGCCGCGCAGGCATAGTTGCTGTAGGCTGTCACGTTGTTGGTCGCCGTGATATCAATCGGGAAAAGGTACGGCGGCGGCGTGGCGATCGTGGTGTAGCCCAGGCCGCAGACGCGGTTGTTGGTGATGACGTCGCCATCGCCCTGATCGGCAATACCCGCCTGATAGGCGCCAATGATGTCGCCGGTGGTGTTGGTGACGGCATTGTGCTCGGCGGTGTTGTGGTCCACGACGATGTTGGTCGGCGTGGTGGGCGGGATGCAGGCGTTCGAATTGTTGGGATCCACGTCAATGTCGGAGACCCACAGCCCGATGTCGTTGGCGGCGGTCGTGTTGCCGGTGACGTGCGTGCCGGTCGTCAGGTCAGCGCCATAGCAGGAGCCACCCACGATGATGATGCCGCCGGACGAGGCGAAGTTCGCGCCGGTATACGAGTTGCCGGTGACGATGTTGTTGGTCACGTTGGCGGCGGCCCCGTAGCCGATCTGGATGCCATTCTGCGCGATGAAGTTGACCGGGCCGAGGCCGAGCACCTCATTGCCGGAGACGGTGGCGCTGGCCAGGTTGCCGTTGATGACGATACCGCCCTTCTGGTAGCGGTAGATCAGGTTGTTGCTGACCACGCCACTGGAGGCGCTGCCGAAGACCCAGTAGACGGAGACGCCGTGCTGCGCGCCGTTGAACGGCGTCTCGCCGATGTCGTGGATGAATGACCGCGTGAGCGAGACGTTGCCGCCGTTGTTGACGACGCCAAAGTAGTTGGCGCCCCAGATCTCAGCGTTCCTGATCGTTCCAGTGCCGGTGTCGTAATAGACGCCGATGTTACAGCCAGTAGCGTTGACTGGGCCGGATACAGTGCCGGCCGGATCAATCAGCGCGGCGGTCAGGTTGATGCCATCGCGAATGTAGCCGGTGGCCGTGCATGTGACGGTGGAGGGCTGACGGCCGGTGGTCTGGTGCGCCGTGGTGTGGGTAGTAGGCCCTGAGCCGGCGTGGACGCCGGGCAGCCGAATGAAGCCGAATCCAACGGTCGCCGCGAGCGCAATCGCGACAATGGGAACGAACACCGCGACGAGATAGAGCGCCTTGCGCATTCCGCGAACCTCTCTCACAATGGCTCGCGTCGTGATGGTAGGCGCGAGCCCGGCGTGGAGCGGTCCCGCGTTATGCGCGCCGGCGCCCCACATTCATCTCCCACCGCATCCTGGCGTCGCTATCCAGAGTGGAGCGGAGCACGCAAGCTCCCATACCACTACTACTATGCCTAACTGTTACGCACGGCAACAGTAACACAGATTCAATGTGCTGTGATAAAACTGAGAGAGGGGCAGCCTGAAGCAAGCGCGCTGGCGTGGCTACATAAGACCGCGTGTCGCGGTGGAGCGCTGCTGTGTCTCGCCGATCGCCGCCTCGAAGTGGCGCATCTCGATCTGTAGCGTTGTGCCCTGTGGTAGAGTTGGCTCGCGGCGGGAAGCGGCCGATCCGCGGGTGCGCAGCCATTCGGCGAGCGCGCGGTTGGCGGCGCGGCGGCAGACGGCTTCGATGTCAGCGCCGCTCATGCCGTTGGTCTTGCGTGCGAGCGCGTCGAGCGTGACACCGCGCGCCAGCGCCCGGCGCTTCGTGTGGATGGCGAAGATCGCGCGGCGGGCGTCCTTGTCTGGCAGCGGCAGTTCGATCGTGAGGTCAATGCGGCCGGGGCGCAGAATCGCCGGATCCAGCAGCTCGGGGCGATTAGTGGCGGCGACCACGATCACCCCGCGCCGCCCCTCGATGCCGTCCAGCTCAGTCAGCAGTTGACCGATCACGCGGTCGGCGACGCCGTCGAACGCATGGCCGCGTCGGGGAGCCAGCGCGTCGAATTCGTCCAGGAAGAGCACGCAAGGGGCGACCTGCTTGGCGCGCTGGAACGTCTCGCGCACGCCGCGCTCCGATTCACCGACCCACTTCGAGAGCAGCTCCGGCCCCTTCACGGTGATGAAATTGGCCTGGCAGGCGGTGGCCAGCGCGCGGGCGATCAGCGTCTTGCCGGTCCCCGGCGGCCCGGCCAGCAGCACGCCGCGCACAGGGTCGAGGTCCATCGCGGTATACAGCTCAGGATAGCGTAGCGGCCACTCGATCAGCTCGGTCAGCGCGCGCTTGGCGTCTTCCAGCCCGCCAACCTCGTCCCAGGCCGTGCGGCCAAGCTCGACCGCCACCTCGCGCGCCGCCGACGGCTCGATGCCCTTGAGTGCCTCCTGGAAGTCGTCTAGCGTGACGGTGAGGGCGAGCAGCTCTTCGGCGGGGATACTGGCGTTGGTGAGCGCGGCGCGCGGGAAGGTGCGGCGCAACGCCGCCATCGCCGCCTCGCGGCAGAGCGCCGCCAGGTCCGCGCCGACAAAGCCGGGCGTGATGCGTGCCAGCTCGGCCAGGTCTACGTCGGCGGCCAGCGGCATATCGCGGCTGTGGATGCGCAGAATCTCGACGCGGCCGCCCACATCCGGCGCGTGTAGGCTGATCTCGCGGTCGAAGCGCCCGGGGCGGCGCAGGGCGGGATCGAGCGCGTCGGGGCGGTTGGTGGCGCCGACGACGATCACCTGGCCGCGGGCGCGCAGCCCATCCATCAGTGTGAGAAGCTGGCCGACAACGCGCTTCTCGACCTCGCCCCACACCTCCGAACGCTTCGGTGCGATGGCGTCTATCTCGTCCAGGAAGATGACCGACGGCGCGCTCTTGGTGGCGTCGGCGAAGACGCGGCGCAGATGGGCCTCGCTCTCGCCGTAGAACTTATCTATGATCTCGGGGCCGCTCAGGCTGAAGAAGTGCGCGCTGCTCTCGGCGGCCACCGCGCGGGCAATCAGCGTCTTGCCGGTGCCGGGCGGGCCGTAAAGCAGGACGCCTTTGGGCGCCTCGATGCCGAGCCGGTCGAACAGCTCGGGATGCTTGAGCGGCAGCTCGATCAACTCGCGCACATGCTGCAGCTCGCGCCCCAGGCCGCCGATGTCTTCGTACGTCACTGTGGTCGCACGGGGAGCGTTGGCGGCGCCGTGCGGCTGGATGCGCAGCGACGTGCCGGCCTCCAGGATGACGGCGCTAGCCGGATTGGTGGCCAGCACCTGGAATTCGCGGCTGGTCAGGCCAAGGCCGGGAACGCGCACGAGGTCGCCTGCGACGACGGCCAGCCCACGCAGCGAGCGCGCGATGTGGCGTAGCTCCGCCTCGTTCAGGTTCGCTGGCCCGCCGCCGGCCGGCACGAGCGCCGCGCTGATCGCCGGCGGCGCGGCGACGTGGCGTACGCGCACCTCGGCACCCAGCGCCGCCCCGGCATTGTGACGCACCAGGCCGTCCATCGCGATGGTCTGCTCGCCGCCGCCCGGCCCCGCAGCCGGATCGTTCGACCAGCGGTCCACCTGCGCGACGGTGACGCGCTCGGCGGCGATCTCGATCACGTCGCCGGGCTGGGCGCCAAGGGCGGCTAGCGCCGCCGCGCCGACGCAGGCGGTACCGCGGGGAATGGTCAATCCTTCGACGACGGTGAGGAGCAAGCTATCGGTGGTGGCGGCAATATCGCGCTCGGTGGTGCTCATGCCGTTGTCTACGGCTAGAGCCGGGGGAAGTTGCAGCCACAGCTACAGCGTGATGACGTGATCGGGCGGATTGCCGGCGAGGGCCGCGTAAAGATCGGGGAAGCAGCCAACACGCACGCCCTCGACCACGTCACGCGGCTCGTAGGTGTTTTCGCCGGTCTGTACGGCCAGCCCACGCTCGGTCGCGCACTGATCGCAGAGCATCAGCAGCATGCCGCTTTCGCGGGCCAGCTTGCCAAGCCGCTCGCCGAGCGGATCGCCCTTGCGCAGCGCATACGTGTTGTCGTCGAAGAAGAACATGCCGACGACCTCGACGCCGTGGCGGCCCTCTTCAAGCTGCGGCAGGATCATGCGGCCAAGCTTGTACGACACATTGCGTCCGCCACTGCTGAAGATGTACGCGACCTTCATATGAGGTGTGCCTCCTCTGCACGACAAACGACTCCGCCCGGCAGGCATCTCCTGTGGGGGTCACGGAGAAGCGTACCAGACGGAGCCGGAGTCGCTCAAAGTCGCGGCCGATCATGCCCTTGGCTGAATGGCCTGGAGGCCGGGAATTAGAGTTCTGTGTGCTCTACGATCTCCACGATCTTTGCCTGTGGGTCCGACATAACACTGCCCTGGACGCGTGCCCACACCTGGCGCATCGCCGCCAGCAGCCCTTCGGCTTCGCCGCGCGTGTCGAATTCGAGGTCAATCATCACGTAATTGGGATTGTCCAGCGGGCGCAAGATCTGGAAACGGCGAACGCCGGACCGCTTCCGATCAACCGGATCGCTGTCGAAAGCGTGCTTCCAGGTCTCATAGTTGGGGATGGGGTGCTCGATCCGCAGGATAACCATCTCTGCTCCTCCTCGCTCCAGCGCGCGGCAAGCCGCGCCATTGTCGTACAGGGCTTTCGTCCGGTTAGGGACGATGAGAGCGGTGTGATGGGTCGTGCACCTCCGCACATCCGCTCGTCGAGCCAAGTGTGCCCAAAGTGCGAGGCACACGCCACGACGGAGTGACATGAGCACTGACATATCGCGTGCCATGGCGACGGAGCGTAGAAGGTAAACATGGGGCGCGAGCGGAGAGTGCCAGGTGCTATGATGGCCCGCAAGACCGGTGAGATGGCACGGAATGCGACTGGTGTGATGGGTTCATCCAGCAGGTAGAGCCGGCCGCAGTCATTTTGCGGCGCTGAGGAGTGGCGATGTCGAGCGTACCAGCGCCGGCGTTCGGCAACTTGCTGCGGCGCTACCGGCGAGCGGCAGGGCTGACGCAAGAACAGCTCGCGGAGCGTGCGGGCCTGAGCGCCAGAGCGATCACCGCCCTCGAGCGCGGAGTGAATCGCGCCCCGCGCAGCGACACGCTGGCTTTGCTGCTCGACGCGCTGGACCTCTCCAGCGAGGACCGCCAGGCACTCGAAGCGGCGGCGCGGCGCGCACATCACGCCAGCCAAGCCGGCGGGTATGAGCCGGACGGCGGCTCGGAAGGGCAGCCGCCGTTCGTCGGGCGCGTGCGCGAACGAGAGATGATCGAACGCCAGCTCGGCGGCGATGGCCCCCCGTGCCTGGTGGTGAGTGGCGAGCCGGGTATCGGCAAGTCGCGGCTGCTGCGCGAGGCACGCTTGTCGGCGCGGGCACGTGGGCTAACCGTGCTCGAAGGCGGCTGCCACCGCGGCAGCGGCCAGGAGCCGTTCGCGCCAATCGTCGAGGCGTTGGCACGCTATCTTGTCGGACGCTCGCCAGCCGAGCGGCGGGCAGATCTGCAAGGCTGCTCCTGGCTGGCGCGCCTGCTGCCGGAGGTCGCGGGGATGCTGACCCCTGCCGCGGCGTGGGAGATGGGATCGGAGCAGGAGCGGCGCCTGATGTTCGGCGCGGTCGTCCAGCTCTTGCGCAACGTCTCAGGTCCGGCTGGCACGCTTCTGGTCCTGGATGACCTGCAGTGGGCCGGCCTGGATGTGCTGGAGCTGCTAGCGGCGCTGGTGCGAGCCGCCCCGCACTCAGGGCTGCGCGTCCTCTGCGCATGCCGCGATACCGAAGTGCCAATCACGCACCCGCTGGGCATGCTGGCGGCCGATCTGGCGCGCGAAGGACTCGCGAGCACACTCACGCTGGGGCCGCTCGCACACGGCGAGGCGGCTGAGCTGCTTTCTGACTTACTGGGCGCTGTGGAGCTGAGAGAAGTCCACCTGCGGGAGCGGCTGCTGGCGCGGGCGGAAGGCGTACCATTCTTCCTGGTGAGCTACGCCCAGAGCGTGCGAGGGGATGCGCTCGACGGTGACGCTGGCGAAGACATTCCCTGGGATGTGGAGCAGGGCGTGCGGCAGCGGATCGCGCTGCTCTCCCGTGCCGCGCTTGAGATGCTCGGTGTGGCGGCCGTGGTGGGCCGGAGCGCGCGGGGCACGCTGCTCGCGCAGGCCTGCGAGCTGCCCGAGCGCGACGCGCTGGCGGCTCTGGACATCGTCTGCCAGGCCCGCGTGCTCGCAGAGGATGCCGTCGGCGACTATTGCTTCGTCCACGACATCATGCGTGAAGTGGTAGAGGCAGACCTGGGCACGACACGGCGTAAGGTGCTCCACCGGCGCGTGGCGCAGGCACTCGAACGCGCGCCTGGCTCCACGCCGATAGAAGCCCTGGCCTACCACTATGCGCGCAGCGACACGCCCGAGCATGCGCTAACCTATCTGCAGCAGGCGGGCGAGCGGGCACTGGCACAGTACGCTCACGCCGTCGCCGAGAGCCATTTCCGGGAGATGATCCAGATTTACGAGAATCTGGGGCGACCGGTGGAGGCAGCACAGGTCCGCGAGCGGCTGGGATTGGTGCTGTGCCTCATGGCACGCCACGATCGCGCGCTGGATGCGCTGGACACGGCGGCAGCTGTCTACCGCGCGTCCGGCGATAGGGCGGCGCTGGCCGGCGTGGCGGCGCAGATTGGCTGGGTTCACGCGCGCCGGGGAGCGCCGGATGCGGGCCTGGCCGTCCTGGGGCCGCTGCTGGACCGCCTCGACCCAAGCACGCTGCCGGCGGAGACGCTAGCCAATCTGTACATCGCGCTCGGCGAGCTCTACATGGTGGCCTGCCGCTACGCCGAGCAGCTACGGGCCGTCGAGCGGGCGGCGAAGTATGCGCGGGAGGCACATGCCGTGCCGCTGCTGGCGCAGGCGACGATGCGCCGTGGCGCCGCGCTGCAGAGTCTGGGCCGGTTGGATGAGGCACGCGGCGCGCTAGAAGCGGCGGTCCGCCTGGCGGATGCGGCGAACGATGCCAGAAGCCTATGTCGCGCGCTCAGCAGCCTGGGCAACATCTGCCTGCTTCAGGGGCAGCTCGCACAGGCAGCCACATTGTGCAGCCGTGGGCTAGAGGTTGCTCAGCGGCTCGGCGATCCGACCGCGACTGCCTTCATCAGCTACGAGCTTGGCATGGCCGCGTACTCTCAGGGAGAGTGGGAGAGCGCCGCGGCAGCGTTTGGGCAGGCAGTGGACTTGATGGGGCAGGTGGAGGCGTCGTGGGTCTCGGTCTATGCGCTGCTCGGGCAAGCGTGGCTGGGGCTGGCGACCGGAGGCGGAGAGGCGGCGGCGCAGGCACTGGAGGAGGTGTCGACGCGCGCGGAGGCCATCGGCGAGCTGCAGGTGCAGAGGCTTGCGGCCGCCGCACTGGCGGAGCGCGACCTGCTGGACGGACGCCCGCGGGCGGCCCGCGCTCGCCTGGAACCGCTGCTCGACCGTCCTGGGCAGCACGAGCTGCATGTGACGATGTTGCTGCCGCTGCTGGCATGGGCGCGGCTTGCTCTTGGCGACCACACGCTTGCGGCGAACCTGGCTGCCGAAGGTGTCGAGCGGGCGCAAGCGCATTCCCATCGGCTCGCCCTGGCGGACGCGCTGCGCATCCAGGCGCAGGTGCACACGGCACTGGGGCGCGGGGCAGAGGCGAAGGCCGCGCTGGAGGAGGCGCTAGCGCTCGCTCGCGCGATGCCCCACCCCTACGCCGAGGCCAAGGCGCTCTACGTCTACGGTCTGCTGCTGGCGGCGGAAGGCGAGCCGGAGC
>DASUBU010000268.1:0-2631 GCA_035763125.1 Ktedonobacterales bacterium | reverse complement strand
TTCCTTGAAGCGTCGGACGACGTGCTCCAGCCAGACACGATGCCCCTTAATGCGAATCGCGCCCGTATCTTCCTCGAACTCGAAGTAGTCTTCCAGCAACATAGGGATCACCTGTCTTCCCTCGCCGTGGTCCCGGCGCCTGCCAGAGTATATCATCTGGGGAGAGAGGAGACGGTGATGCAACGCTTCTTGCTCGATCTGTTGGAGTGCCCGAACTGCCACGGCACGCTGGCCTGGCGCATCCACGCGCGCAACGGCGACCACATCGAGACCGGCGAGGCGCTCTGCGCGGCGTGCGGCGGGCGGTATCCCGTCCGCGACGGCATCGCACTCTTGCTGGTGCCGGGCGAGCGGCACGAAGATTTGTGGGAGGAGGCCGCCAGCGGGCTTGCCAGCTTCCTCGCGGCCAACCCGGCAGTAGACGCGCAGCTCACGCGCGGTCCGTTGGAGGCGCTGGCCCCGGCCGATCAGCTCTTCCGCGCATTGGTGCTGGAGGAGCGCGGCGACGCGGCCGGTGCGGAGGCAGCATATGTGACGGCACGCACTGGACTCTACACATCGGAGTATCTGGCCTGCTACGCGGCCGAGCGAGAATGGCTCGTGAACGCGCTCGCCGGCGAGGAACGGCCGGTGGTGGATATCGCCTCCGGGCGCGGCGACATGGCGGAGGCGTTGCTGCCCGCCCTGCGCGGCCCGCTCGTCCTCACCGATGTCAGCCCACGCGTGCTGCGCAACACCCGGCGTCGGCTCGCGGCGAGCGGCAATGCTGCGCGAGTCTCGCTGCTGGCCTGCGATGCGCGGCGCACGCCGTTTCGCGCTGGCTCGCTGCCGATCCTCGCCACCAACTTCGGCCTCGGCAGTGTGCCAGAGACGCCGCGCCTGCTGGCCGAGCTGCGGCGCATCGCCGCCGGGACGTTGTATGCCGTCACGTACTTCTTTCCGCCCGACGACGCCGCCAATCGTGCCGCGCTGGTGGATGCCGGGCTGGACGCGCTCGCCTTCCGCGCGGCCACTCTAGAGGCATTCAGCGCCGCTGGCTGGCAGGCGACGCTAGAGAACACGCGTAGGGGACATGCCGAGCCGACGCCGCGCGGCGTGCTGATCGAGGACGCGGTGGTGGACGGCCTGCCCGTGGCGCCGACCGAGCTCGAGTGGTGCGTGCTGGTCGCACGCTAGCCAGAGGTACGCGCAGCCGCCGGCCAATATGACCGGCGGCTGCATCTGCAAATGGGCTGGACACGCACGAGATGCTCCAGCCGTCACTTAAGCACCTGCACCTGGATCGTCCATGCGGCTTCGCTCTGGACATCGAGATAGACCGTGCCGCCCTGATGCTCCTCTGTCGAATCGCGGGTGTTGCCCGACTTGCAGATCGTGTTGACCGCACCATAATCGACGGGATTGCCGCTGGTGTCGTACACCCCGACGATGAGGTTGTATTGTCCCCCATAGAAAGAGCTTGGAGTACAGCTCCAGACAATCCTCCAGCTATCAGGCACATCGAAGCTGTTCGACTTCTTATTGCCGTTGCCCTTGAAGGTGTGTGCTGTGGTCCACTTGGGTGTGTGCGTGGCTGTTGCGGTCGGCCTAGGCGTGGCCATGGGACCGCTCGTGTTGGTTGCGGCAGGTGCTCCCACATTGGCCGATTGCCCGCTGGTGGTGCCGCCTGTGCCGGAATGGCCTGCGGCCTGCGAGAACAACCCGCAGAGCATGCAGACGAGCAACAGCCCAGCAGTGGCGACCGCCCAGACAGGCACGGCAACCCGGCGGCGCATCGTGTCGCCGAACGACCGACGTGGCGTGGGGACGGGAGGCATGCCGATCGGCGCCCCGCTATACGGCGTGCCAGGGGCAGGCTGGTACGGCTGTGGACTCTGAGGATCCTGAGGACTCTCGGGACCCTGGGGATTCTGAGGATCGTGCTGCATTGTTGGGCGAGCCCCTCCTTATGAAGATGAAGTGGAGCGAGGCGGCTCATCGCGGCCAGTCGCTTCCACACGGCTTCATGCGGCGGGGCTGCGCGAAACCGGAAGCACGATGGACACATCCTTGCCAAATTGGTATTCAGCGTGGAGCGATACGACTGTAGCACGCGCGGCTGAGCTGTTCTTCGGGCACGACAAGATGGCCGTGACGTGGGAGCCGCGGTCAGCAGAATCAAGGCTGGCTCTCCAGCCACAGCCCAGGTGAGGCGCGCCTAAACAGTCTCGCCGCCGTCCACGACCAGCATGTGGCCGGTGACGAATGAGGCGGCATCCGAGCAGAGCCAGAGCACCGCGCCGGCCACGTCGGCGGGCTGGCCGAGCCGGCCGAGAGGAATGCTGGCGGCGATCTCTGCGTCGTGCGTGGGATCGCTGCCCTCCATGCGCACGTACATCGGCGTGTGGATCGCGCCAGGGCAGACCGCGTTGACGCGAATGCCGGCGCCGGCCTCCTCACGTGCGGCGGCGCGCGTCAGACCGATGACGCCATGCTTGCTGGCAACGTAGGCGGGATGGTTGCGCGAGCCGGTGAAGCCGACGATCGAGGCGTTGTTGACGATGGCGCCGCCGCTCGCGCGCCGCAGATGCGCAATCTCCGCCTTCATGCAGAGGTAGATGCCCTTCAAGTTGACGGCGATAATGCGATCCC
>DASUBU010000267.1:0-7162 GCA_035763125.1 Ktedonobacterales bacterium | reverse complement strand
GACTTCCAATTGTTTTTGGAGGTCACATCACTCATTGCTCAGCTGGCGTTCGCGGCCTGCTCGCGCGCCGCCTCTTCGAGCGTCGAGCGCAGCAGCGCGCGCGCCGACCAGCACATCAGCTCGACCGCCTCCTCGCGGGAGAGGCCGGCGACATCTGTCAGCCAGACGAGCGCCTCGATGCCCAGGGCGGTTCTGATGGCGAGCACGAGCCGGCGAAGCTGCGGCTCTGGCAGCCGGCCGTGCAGCGGCGCCAGCGCCTCCTCGATCCACACGGCTGCCCGTCCTGTGCGGAACGGCAGGTCGCGGTGCACGGCGCTGGCGCCGTCGGGGCTGTCATGCTCGAGCGACAGCCGAAGCTGGGCACGCAGCTCCGGCTCATGTTCGAGGATCAGCTTGCCGATCGCCGCGGCGACCACTGTCAGGCGCGCTTCGGGATCCTGTGGCGGGGGCTCTGGCAGGAGCGAGGATGCCGTAACCTGGGGAAATGTGGCGACCAGCAGCGCGCGCTGGTTCGGGAAATAGCGATACGCGGTCGTCCGCGATACGGCGGCGGCATCGGCGGCCTGCTCGACGGTCGGCGTCACACCTTGGGCGAGCAGCTCGCGTGCGGCTTCGACGAGGGCCCGGCGTGTGCGGGCCTTCTGGTGAGTGCGTCCGGATTGCTCATAGGGTATTGACATGCTCATGATGAGAGAGTAACATACCGTCATGGTACTCACATCCCATGTACGGACTGGAGTCCCATCTAGCATCCGGGAGAAAGGAACCGGCGATGAGTGTCACTCCGATCCTGCTCGCCGCGCGCGATGGCGAGCACCTCTTCTACGATGGCGGACTGTTGACGTTCAAAGCCACTGGCGCCCAGACCAACGGCGATCTGTTGCTGTTCGAGGTCTGGATGCCGCAGGGCAAGGCCACTCCTCTACACGTTCATCCCGACGCCGGCGAGACGTTCTACCTGCTCGAAGGCGAGGTGCGCGTGCACATTGACGGCACAGAGGATCGCACGGTCTCCCCTGGCAGCGTGGTGGTCATTCCGCGTGGCACGCCGCACGCCTTCATGGTCATCTCACAGGCGACACGCCTGCTCGTGATCATGACGCCAGCCAGCTCGATCAGCGAGACCTTCTTCCGCGTAGCCGGGGAGCCCGCGCCAGATCCCACACTGCCGCCTCCGCCGGGCAACCCCGAGCGCTTCGGCGCCGCCATCGCGCAGTCCGGCCTCCAGGTGCTCGGCGCGCCGCCGTTCGCGATGCTCGTCGGCGAGCGACAGACGTGATATTGCCGCCTGCCTGAAAGCCGCGGACTCGCGCGAAGAGGCCGGCGCGAACGGCCAAGTCTGCTCGGTCGCCTGGGATGCCGTTTGGGCGGGGAGCATCGAGGCGTCAAGATCTCGCCCGCTCCTCTCCCTCGGCATCCAGGCGTCATCATCGTCGGCGGCCCGGGAAGACGGCAGCCAGCCGAGATTGACGCGCTGGGCTGCACCGTGGTATGCTGAGCGGGCCGCGGGTGGTTAGCTCAGCCGGCAGAGCGCGTCGTTCACACCGACGAGGTCACTGGTTCAAGTCCAGTACCACCCACCAACATTGTATGCCAGCTTTTTACCATGGCCGTGCTATTCGGCCTCCTCGGCATCGGCCCATAGGCCGAGCCGCTCTTCGGCCAGAATGCGTTGGCGTTCCTCCTCCTCTCGGAGAAGCTGCTGGAAACTCTTCCGCGGTGTCGGGAGTTGCTCCGGCACGATACCCTTGCTCAGTAGGACTGCCCGTACCGAATCGCCAGCCTCGTGATGCGTCGCGTTGGCCCTCGGCAGATCAGTAACGCTGCGATCATCCATTAGCTGGCGCGCCAGTGCTGCACGAAAGATGTTCGCTGCGGTCTCGAGGCTGCCCATGTAGT
Organism: Ktedonobacterales bacterium; assembly: GCA_035763125.1. Taxonomy (GTDB): domain Bacteria; phylum Chloroflexota; class Ktedonobacteria; order Ktedonobacterales; family JADMIN01; genus SMAG-U1939. Next base: position 5,263 of record DASUBU010000267.1, on the reverse strand, counting down.
CGCTGATGTCCTGCCCCCGCTTGAGGCCTTTGCGCTCGCGTATCTGCTGCTGAGCCTCATGGTAAAGGCCGCGGTACCCCGCGTTGAAGAAGGCGGCGAACTCTTGCGAGGTTAAGGCGCCAGCCTCACGGGCGCGTAGCGCGAGGTCTGCATTCTCACGGAGCAGGCGTTGGCGGTGCTCGATGCGCAGACGCTCCTCCTCCGTCTGCGCCAGCAGCTCGTACCGCTCGGTCGTGAGAGCGAAGTAGATCTTCGCTAGCGCCACTTCTTCCTTGCGGCCGTCGGCGCTCTCGGCAACCAGATAGCAGGCGTGCCGACTCAGCCGGTAATCGTACTCCGCACTGGGCCTGCCGCGGCCGGAGGGTTTCTTACTGATAGCGGTAAAAATACCCTCGGTGCTACCGCCCTGGACGCGGCAGACCTCCATCGCCTCGTGAATGACGCCAAGGAAGTTTTGCCACTTGTCATAGCCGAGCAGCTTCCCAAGTTCGCGCGCGAGCCAAAACTCGCCCTGCTCGTCTGTGTGCTTGATCTGCTCAAAGGCCGAGACTGCCGATTCTGCCATTGCGGATGCCTCCATTCAGGTGGTCTGCCCTCTGGCCCGCTACGCTTCTGTATCTACTGCTGGGGTCCATGCCGTGCGGAAGCGGCTGCGAATGAAGGCATCCACGTCCTCTGCGCGCACCCGCCAGCCCGAACGCTTCGAGATCTGCATGCCGGGCAGCTCGCCGCGCCGCAACAACCGCCTGACGGTCTCCTCGGTCACGTCGAGACGCCTCGCGACATCTGGGACGGTGAGCCAGTGCTCCTGAGTTGCCACGCTTCTCGTCCTCTCCTCTGCCAGGCAGCCGCCTCACTGCTGACAGTATAGCCCACTATAAGCCTGTTTACAATCCATTACGCTCTAATACTTCGCGGGCGAGCAATACACTAGCAGGTGGCACAGTTGGTCTGGAGCGGCGCACAAACGCCGATTGGCATCGAGATGCGGCAGGTTCCTATGCGCTGTCGCTAGCCGATGCGCTATACTGCCGACAACGCTTCTTTTCTTCTGGCCGGGCCGATGCGCGCCGGCGCCTCACACCGACAGTCTGCGCAGGAGCAGCATGGCCGACGAAACCCTCACGCACACCCCGGCACAGCAGCGGGAGGAGACCGCCTCTTCCTCATCGCGCACGCACCTCCTGATCGTCCCCCACACCCACTGGGACCGCGAGTGGTACCAGACCTTCCAGCAGTTTCGCATGCGACTGGTGCGTGCGGTGGACCTGGTGCTCGAGACGTTGGAGCGCGACCGCGCCTTCGCGCACTTCACGCTCGACGGCCAGACCATCGTGCTGGAAGACTATCTGGAGGTGCGGCCGGAGAACGCCCGGCGGCTGGAACGGTTGGCACGCGCGGGGCGGCTGCTGGTTGGCCCTTGGTACTTGCAGCCGGATGAATATCTGGTGGGCGGTGAGTCGCTGATCCGCAATCTGGCGCTAGGCAGGCGACAGGCGGCGGCCTACGGCGGCGCGATGTCGGTCGGCTACGTGCCCGACACCTTCGGCCACATCGCCCAGCTACCGCAGATTCTGCGCGGCTTCGAGCTGGAGAACGCTGTCTTCTGGCGCGGCGTCGGCCCCGATGTCGCCCGCAACGCCTTCCGCTGGGCCGCTCCGGATGGCACCGACGTGCTGGCGCTCTGGCTGCACGACCAGTACGGCTACTCGAATGCCGCCGTGCTGCCGCTCGACCCCGATGCGTTGACGGCGCGGCTGGCGCGCATCGCCGAGAGCATGCGCCCCAAAGCCGTCGGCGACGTGCTGCTCTTGATGAACGGCTCGGACCACCAGGAGCCGCAGACCGAGCTACCCGCCGCGCTGGTGGCCGCCGCGCCACGCCTGGCCGCCGCTGGGCTGGATGCCGAGATCGGCACGTTGCCGCAGTACGTGCAGGCCATCGCCGAGGCGGGGCTATCGCTCGAACGGCACAGCGGCGAGCTGCGCTCTGGCTTCTACTCGCACCTGTTGCCCGGCGTCCTCTCGACGCGCATGTGGCTCAAGCAGGCCAACGCGGCGGGCGAGGCGTTGCTGGTGCGCTGGACCGAGCCGGCGGCGGCGCTGGCGGCGCTGTGGGGCGCGCCGCACCCGACGGCGCTGCTGGGGCTGGCCTGGAAGCACCTCATGCACAACCATCCCCACGACAGCATCTGCGGCTGCGGGATCGATCAGGTGCATGCCGAGATGCTGCCGCGCTTCGCGCAGAGCGCGCAGATCGCCGAGGAGCTGACCACCCAGGCGCTCGCCCAGCTTGCCGCGCAGGCCGATACCAGCGGTATCGAGCGGGCGGTGCCGATCGTCGTCTTCAATCCCGGCCCTGGCCCACGCACTGACGTGGTGGAATGCGCGCTGCACGTGCCCTTCGCGCGCTTCGCGGTGGTGGATGGCGCGGGCAACGCGGTGCCGTTCCAGGTGGCGTCTGAGGCGGGCAGCGTGCTGCTGGATGAGCAGGCCGATCCGCTGCTGGTGACGGCCATGATGGGCATGATCGCCGACGGCCGCGCGCTGGGCTACGCGATCCTGGACGCGGCGGTGGGACCGGGCGCGGCGCCGGGCGAGGTGGCGGTGGATATCCTTGTCTCACAGCAGGCGGAGCCGGATCTCGCGCTGGTCGAGCGCACACGCGAGCGCATCCTGGCGCTGGCGGCTGGCGGACAGGTGAGCAGCTTCCACATCGTCGCGCGCGAGGCGCCGCGGACGACGCTGTTGTTGCTGGCGCGTGACGTGCCGGCGATTGGTGGGCGCGTCTACTTCGTGCATCCCGCCGAGGTCGCGGTCACGCCCATCGCACCGGCGCCGAACGCGCCCACGCCGGACGCGCTGCGCGTGAGCGATTCCGCTATCGAGAACGTCCACCTGGCTGTCGAGGTGAATGCGGCGGTCGGCACGCTCACACTGCGCGACAAGCGCACCGGGCGCGTCTACAGCGGCTTGAATCAAATCGTGGACACCGGCGACGTGGGCGATCTCTACAACTGGAGCCCTCCGGCCAGCGATTGCGCTGTCACGGCGCCGCTCTGGCCGCCGAGCGTCGAGCTGATCGAGGCTGGGCCGGCACGCGCCACGCTGCGCATCCGGCGTACCTACGCGCTGCCGGCGAGCGCAACGCCGGACCGCCGCGCACGGTCGGGCGAGCACGTCACCTGCGCCATCACCACCGAAGTTTCGCTGACACCGGGGGCGCGACGTGTCGAGCTGCGCACCACCGTCGAGAACGCGGCGCGCGACCACCGGCTGCGTGCGCTCTTTCCGCTGCCGTTCGCCGCCGAGCACGCCGACGCCGAGGGCACCTTCGAGGTGGCCCGCCGGCCGGTGCGGCTGCCCGGCTCGGCGCCTGGCGAGTGGAATCCGCAGATCTCGTCAGAGCAGCCGGTGAATACGTTCCCGCAGAAGCGCTTCGTGGACGTGAGCGACGGCGAGGCGGGTCTGGCCCTGCTCAATCGTGGGCTGCCGGAGTACGAGCTGCTGCCGGCGGAGACGGGCGAGGGCGGAGCAGATGGCGCGCGTGGAGCAGAAGCGGCGGTGGCGCTGACGCTGCTGCGCGCGGTGGAGTGGCTCTCGCGCGACGATCTCGCCACGCGCCGCGGGCACGCCGGTCCCCCGCTGTATACGCCAGAGGCGCAGGGCCTGGGCACGCATGTCTACGAGTACGCGCTGGTGCCCCATAGCGGCGGCTGGCGCGACGAAGACGCGCTGGTGCTGCGCGAGGCGGCGGCTTTCGAGGCGGGGCTGCGCGCGGCGCCGGCCGCGCGACACGCCGGACCTTTGGGTGACCACTGGAGCGCGGTCTACGTGACGCCGGCGAGTGTGGTGGTCAGCGCGGTGAAGCGGCCCGACGATGGCGCGGGGCTGATCGTGCGGCTGGCCAATCCGACGGCCGAGGCGGTGGAGGCAGAGGTGATCCTGGGGCGGCCGTTCAGCGCGGTGGAGGTGGTCAATCTGGCGGAGGATCGTATACGGGCGGAAGAGTCTGCGCAATTGGCACGCATCTTGACTACAGGCATACGCACGCCCCTGCGCGAAGGGGAGATCCGCACACTGCGGTTTCGTTTCGACGAGCACGCCGAATAGCCAGGTCGGTGTGACTGGTTGAAAGCGCACGGGGAGTCTGGTATTGTATGGCGGCGGAATCCGGGGGGCGCGCGCGGGCTGCCCGCGGAGGCATCGCTCTTCGCCCCGACGGCGCAGGGATAGCCACCCGCACTCCGGCGCGGCAGAGATCGTCACGCGGCGACCGGCGCACACCGAGCGGCTCAGAGAGGTGAATCAAACGTGAGCATATTGTTGCAGCCCATCATGCACCACGCGCTGGCCGCCGTAGCCGCCGCCAGTCCGACCGCCACTGCTACGGGCGCCGCGACGCTGCCGGCGAATCCGCCGAGCACGACCGGCGGCGCGGTGGATAGCCTCAAGGGGCTGCTGACGATCGTCATCTTCTTCTTCGTGGCCTTCGTCGTCATCTTCTGGCTGGCGCTGGTCTTCTGGACCTGGCGCGACGTGCGCTCGCGGACGCAGGATACCATCCTGCAGATCACGGCCACGCTGCTGGTGGCGGTCTTCAACCTCGGCGGCCTCTTCATCTACCTGATCATTCGGCCGCGCCAGACGCTGGCGGAGCTGTATGAGCGCCAACTCGAAGAGGAATCGCTGCTGGCCGAGATGACCGAGCGCCAGACGTGCCCGACCTGCCACTACCGCGTGGACGGCGACTTCCAGGTCTGCCCGTCATGCGGGACGAAGCTGCGCCGGCCGTGCCCGCGCTGCGAGCGGCTGCTGGAGCTGAAGTGGAACGTATGCCCGTACTGCGGCTACGGCGGCGGTGCGATGGATGGCGGCAGCCGTGCGCCCTCGCGGCAGGGCGCGCGCATGGAGCGCTGACGCGCAGACGTGCCGCACCGCCATATGAGCTACTGCATTGAAGGGGAGACGCGCCTGCAGAGGGCCGTCTCCCCTTTGCTCCGTCTGGGACGTTGAGCTGCCCGTCCAAGAAGTCGCGGAACCACTCGCCGAACCGGACTTTCAGCAACTGTTCCAGGCGGCTTTGTCGCTTCTCGATGCATCGAGGTCACCAATGGACGTAGGTGATCGAGCGGATGACATCGGGCCAGACTTGCAGGGCCACGCAGCGACCCGTCTGCGCGCTGGAAGCGCGCGGAGGTGGAGAGCAGCTTCAGCGAGTGGCGCGATTGCGTCACATATGACATGCTGCGATATACTCTACG
>DASUBU010000266.1:0-2621 GCA_035763125.1 Ktedonobacterales bacterium | reverse complement strand
CGAGTATGGCAGCTACCAGTACGCCGATCGCGCTGAGGGCAGTGCCCTGGGGTCTGAGCGCGACACGAGGGAAGAGCCGTTAAAGCAGGGCGATCACCTGATGGACGCCATACGCTACGTGCTGCACAGTGAATTAGGCGCCGGCGGCTCTGCGGCCACCGACGCCTATCTTGCCGCGCTGGCTGCGCGGGTGCGGTTATCGTCCGAATCGTCCGAATCGTCAGAAGCGGCTATGTGACCGCTGCGCCTCCGTGTTGGGCGCACCAACGGCAAGAACGCTCCGAGGTCGGACAGCCATTCGTGGTGCGTGGCCGCGCGTAGGTGGTAGGCGAGCACGCCACACTCGCGCGGCGTGAACTGCCAGGGGTCGTTGGAATCGAACTTCCAGGCGGGGACGTGGCGCTGCCCGATGGGACTCTCAGCCGCCAGCACGTGCGCGTACCGCGCGATGAACGCGCGCCAGGCTGGCTCGTCGTCGTAGGCTACGTCGGCCGGATCGTCGTCGTCGGGCCAGTGCACGTCGCGGCTGAGGTCCGGCGCTGGTGTCTCGTGGTCGAGGATCGGCTCGCACCAGTCGGTGACGTGGTCGACGGCTGCCCAGGGTAGGCTGAGCCATCCGTTGTGTCGCCAGTCCCCGGCGTGGGTGTAATCCTCGATCGTCAGCTCGCGCTCGGGTTTGAGGCCGGCGCTGGCGCGGTCGATGATCGAGACGCACCAGGTCATCGTGTGGCCTCCTCGTCACTGCGACCTCGCTGATGAAATGAGACGACGACCACCAGTTCGCAGAGCATCGCGCCGGCGGCGGTGCCACACATGACGCCCAGCGTCCAGGTGATATCTTTGAGGGCAAAGATCGCCGCGAGGATGAGCGCCCACAGCAGGCTCGTGGCGAGCGCCCGTAACACAATCCAGCGCATGCTAGCGGCTCCCCTCGTCGGCTAGTGCATCGCTTGATGCGTCGCGTGTCGCGGCGTCTCCTGCGGCTGCGGCTGCGGCTGCGCTTGCTCCTGGCCCACGGAGAGATTCGCGGATGGCATGCGCGGTGGACTCGGAGATGTGGTAGCTGGTCGCCATTGCGATGCGGCGGGTGAGCTCGCGGGTGCCGATGTCGGGGTTGGCTGCGAGGATGCGCTTCGCGGCCTTCACACGTCGGGCTCGCATCTCGTCTTTGGAGAGCTTGGGTCTGCCGGTGTCGGCACGGGGTGAACGGGGCGCGGCGAGCTGGGAGAGTCCGCCGGGCCGAACGTTCGAACGGATGATGTGCAGGCCGATGGCATCGGGATTTGCGGCGCGTTCGAGGGGATCCTGGTCAACATCCTCGCGCGTGCGAACGGCTGATGTGTTCGGCGTGAGTGGGTGCGGCAAGGGGATCCGCGCGCTGACGGGCGCTGAGGCGGTGACGGGGTGCGCTGCGGCTGCTCGTGGCGCGTTGGTGGGCGGGTGGCCGCCGTCGCTCGCGCCCTGGCTCTTGCTCTGACTCTGGCGCTTAGCGGCTTCGATCATAGCGGCGAGGCGCTTGCGATCGGACTCCAGCATCTCGGCGGCGGCGTTGTACAGGTCAATCTTGCCGTCGAGGGTGGCTGCTGGGTCATTGGCGGCGGCGGTGACATCGCGGATGACGCCCTTCGCCGCGCCCATCTCAGCCTGATAGAGAATGTCACGCGGCCCGATGGGCAGGGGGCGTGCGAGGGACAGATAGGCTGAGAGCAGCGGGGCCGCTATGGCACGCGCGCCGATCAGCGACCATGCTATGGGGTCGTGCGGGCGGTCGTACAGATAGCTGAAGTAGGCCCAGGTCGCGCCTTCGATCAGGCTGACGCCGATGAGGACGGCGATATGTGGGCGGGTCTCGGCGCCGGTCGCTTTCCTCGCGCGCATGACGCGCAGCATAGTGGCCGCATAGAGCATGGCGGTATCCATGCAGACGACGAGCAGGGTGGAGACAGCGGCGGATATCGCCGCGGTGAGGTTGACGGTGCCGGTCTGCTGCCAATCGTGCTGCAGGGCGTTGAGCGCGTCATGAGAGAGGGCAAGCAGGGAGCCCAGCGAGAAGAGCACGACAAGGGCGAGGGCGGCGACATGGGCTAGAGAGGCGAGCCATGCGCCCTGCCGCTCGATGTCGGCCAGCTGGCGGTCAACGGGATCTCGCTCGCCGAGCCAGCGCACGCGGAGCGCGTGGAGTCGGCCGCGGCTTTGGCTCTGACTTGGGCGTAAGGTCGTCTGCGTCTGGGTGTGCGTCTGCATGGGTTGTTGCGCTGCCTCCGTTGAGAGCGATGTCGGAGGCGCGGATCCGCGGCGTGCAGGGGCGGTCTGACTTGTACGCGGGCGGCGATACTGCTACCATGCGCGGCAGGCCGGGTGCTGCTCGATCAGCGCCTTGGCTTAGTGGCCCGTCGGGAGTGTGCAGCTCACGGCGGGTCACGCCCGTTTCGGAACGGATGTTCGTGTGATCCTGGGTACAGTATGCTAGCGGGCGGTGCGCGTTGTCAAGCGGGCGTTCAGTTGGCGGAGGGGTATTCCCACTGGGGACGGTGGGCTGCTGCTGTTGGCACAACGCGTGGAGGGCGAGGGGGTGGCGTGGGCTCAGGGGGTCTGCTTCGATGCCTGGGTGGGTGGTTAGC
>DASUBU010000265.1:0-32292 GCA_035763125.1 Ktedonobacterales bacterium | reverse complement strand
CGTCCCGGCCAGGTGCTGCGCATCCCGATCTCGCACGGCGAGGGCAACTACTTCGCCGACGACGCTGCGCTCGACGAGCTGGAAGCCTCTGGGGGGGTGCTCTTTCGCTATAGCACGGCTGAGGGCGCTATCACCGACGAGGCCAACCCCAACGGCTCGCGCCGCAACATTGCCGGCATCATCAACCCGGCGCGCAATGTGGCCGCGCTGATGCCGCATCCCGAGCGCTGCGTGGAAGCCGTCCTGGGCGGCGAGGATGGCCGCCTGATCTTCGGCTCGATGGTCGCCGCGCTGGCCGAGCGCCAGATGGCTGGCGCCCACTAGACGCTCACGTCAGCCCGAGCCCAGGGTCTATGGCGTCTATTTCCCACAAACCGCTGTCGTTGACGAGCGTCAGCGATCCTGTGTGCTCGCCATCGTCGAGCGTGACCTGAACCTGGACGGTGGTCGTATCGCTGGTGGTCGAGCCGCCGGTGGGCACCACCTGACAGTCGCGCACGGCGCCGTTATGCTGCTCGCGAGCCTGGTTCGCGGCGGTCCACTGGTCCTGGGTCCACTGGTCCCGCAGCGTTGTCGAGAAGAGCTCGTACGCCCCCACATAGTCGCCGGTCTCCTCCGCCGTGCAGAACTGCGTCGCCGTGATCTGAGGACCCAGCGCTGAAACGAATGTTTCGGTCGGCACGCTCCTGGCCACGAACACGAGCGCGACGCCGCAGCCCACGCAGCTCAACACGATCACCCCGGCCAGAATGCTCAGCGTCACCCACAGTGCCGTATTGGAGCGCTTCGGCGGCTGGGGAGCTGGGCCGTAGGGATACGGATAGGGGTAGGGGTAAGGGCCAGGATACGGGTATTGGTAGGGATACTGCGGCTGCCGTGGCGGCGGAGTGCTGGGGAGCGTGGGCGGCGTCTCTCCTGGCGAGGGTGTCGGGGGCATCTCTCCTGGTGGTGGCGGTGATTGCATGACACGACCCTCCTGACATCCTACTCGCGCTTCCTCGGCCATCATTCGACAGCGCTTGCGTGCTCCACGCGCACTGTAGCAGATGCGGGGTGCGGCGACAAGCGGCGTTGGTAGGCGCGCAGGGTGGGCGCCGGCGCGCGGTGTCGCCGGTGATCCTCAGTCTTCTGCCGCTCGCCCGTTCTCTGCGGGAACATACCAGGTGACACTATTGCCTTCATCGTGGACGAGGCAGGTGGCTGGCAGCAAGAGCAGGCGGAATACGAGATAGAGATCGCCTACCGCGCCCGCAGCATTGATGGTGAGGGCAAAGACGACAGCAGGGACGGCACTCGGGGGAAGCGCCGGCAGCAATGCCAGCCCGACGAGCGTCAAGAGGAGCAATGGGGCCAGTCCCAAGAGCAAATAGGGCAGGCGCGGGATATACCACTTGGGCGCGGCAGCATACGCGTACAGGCCCCTGAAGCCAAACACGGGCCACTCATGGGTCACGAGCCAGAAGACGGCAGCATGCGTCAATTCATGCAGCACGGCGACCACGAGCGCCACGGCGAGCGCACCCACCAGGAGTATCAGTAATCCCGCCGGCTCCAAGACCACTCGCCCGCTGGAAGGCAGGCCAGGAGTGAGGCTCGCCGCGGCAGCCAGGAAGAGCACACCGAAGACAAGAAACAGCCCAAACCCGGCAAGCGTGAGACCAACCTGGAGTCCCTTGTCTTGTGACAAGTCCAGGCGACCTCGCGCGATATAGCCGGCCGGAAGGAGTGAGACAGGCTTCATCCATCTGTTCCTTTCATTGTCCGGTTGGGCAGGTCACACGCATAGCATCGCCCATGCGCGACGCAGCTACCAGGTGAGCGCTTGCCAGAGGCCAGGAAGAGAAAGCGATCGGCGGCTTTCCATCTACCCGAGGTTGCCCCTGTGTCTGTGATGGGCACCGCCTCTCACCGCTGCTCCCGAGCGCGCACGCGAGCTTGTGCATCCCGTATAATGTCGGCAGAGCGCGCCGGGTGCGCGGCTGTGTTCAAGAGCGTCTACGAATGCCAACGCGGAGGGTAGCAGCCATGCGTGAGGTCGTGATTGTCGAGGCCGTGCGAACGCCGGTTGGGCGGCGTGGCGGCGCGCTGAAGGACGTGCATCCGGTGCTGCTGGCGGCGCAGGCGCTGCGCGAGGTGGTGCGGCGCGCGGGCATCGAGCCGGCGCTGGTCGAGGACGTAGTGATGGGCTGTGTCAGCCAGGTCGGCGAGCAGGGCCTCAACATCGCGCGTAACGCCGTGCTGCAGGCCGGCTTCCCCATCGAGGTGCCGGCGACCAGCGTGGACCGCCAGTGCGGGTCGGGCCAGCAGGCGCTGCACTTCGCGGCCAACCTGATCCAGGCCGGCGTCTGCGACGTGACGATTGCCGGTGGCGTCGAGAGCATGTCGCGCCTGCCCATCGGCTCCTCGATCGCCAGCGGCGGCAATCCGTTCCCGCCGTCGCTGATGGAGCAATATCCGATGGTGCACCAGGGCATCTCCGCCGAGATGATCGCCGAGCAGTGGGATATCTCGCGTGAGGAGCTCGACGCCTACGGTCTACGCAGCCACCAGCTTGCCGCCGCCGCCCAGGACGCCAGCCACTTCGACCGCGAGCTGATGCCGGTCGCGCTGGCTGATGGCAGCACGGTTACGCGCGACGAGGGCGTGCGCCGCGACACCACGCTGGAGCGCCTGGCGAGCTTGCAGCCCTCCTTCAAGCCGGATGGGCGCATCACCGCTGGCAGCAGCAGTCAGATCAGCGACGGCGCCGCGGCGCTGCTGCTGATGACGCCGGAGAAGGCCGCCGAGCTGGGGCTGCGGCCGCGCGCGCGGATCGTCGCGCAGAAGGTGGTCGGCGTGGACCCGGTGATGATGCTGACCGGGCCGATCCCCGCAACCAGGGCCGTGCTGGCTAAGGCCGGCCTCACGCTCGACGCGATTGACCTCTTCGAGGTGAACGAGGCGTTCGCTTCGGTGGTTCTGGCGTGGGAGCGCGAGCTCCACCCCGACATGGCGAAGGTCAATGTCAACGGCGGGGCCATCGCGCTGGGGCATCCGCTGGGCTGCTCGGGCGCGCGGCTGGCCGTCACGCTGCTGCACGAGCTGGAGCGCCGCGAAGCTCATTACGGCTTGCAGACGATGTGCTGCGGCGGCGGGCTGGGCACCGCGACGATCCTCGAGCGCGTATAGGTCTTCTCATCTCCAGACGACCCCCTCTCCGCGGCTAGGCGAGGGGGTTTTCTGTATGTCAGCGGCGCCGGCTGGCAGCAAGGCTCGCCCTATAGCGCCGTAGGGTAGGTTTCCGGCGCCTCGCCAGAGAGCCACAGCTCGTGGGTTTCCAGCGGCTGGACGGCGCGCGTCTCGTCCACATGGATGACCGCGTCGAACTGGGAGGGCAGCTCGGCGAAGAAGTAGTGGCTCAGTCGCTCCGTCTCGGGGCGGTAGATCACGCCGATGGCGCGCTCCAGCCGCGACGCCTTCAGCACCGTGTCCAGGTGGTTGGTATGCAGGCGCAGCAGGAAGCGCGGGATGCCTACCTCGTGCAGCAGTGCCTCATAGCTGCCAGTGAGCGCCGGGCGGATACGTTTGCGCTGCGGCGGCTCGTCCCAGTTGCTGGCGGCGGTGACGGTGCCCGTATTCGTCGTGAAGCCAATCAGGCGGACATCGCTGCCGAAGCGCTCGCGCGTGAGCTGGCCGACGTTGACCTCGCCTTGGGCGCCAAGCTCGGTGGCACTGGCGTCGCCAACGTGTGAATTATGCTCCCATACGACGATCTTGGCCTGCCCACGGGTGCGCGTGAGGTGGTCGGCCAGCGCGCTCAGCGTGCGAACCATGTGCGTATCACGCAGATTCCACGACGAGACGTTGCCGTAGAACATCGTGCGGTAATACTCCTCGGCGTCCTTGGCGACCAGCGCGTTCTGCTCGGCGTAGAAGTACTCGTCCTCCTTGAGCAGCGTGCCATCGTGCATGAATTGCGTGGCGTGCTCGCGCAGATCCACCAACTGGGCCACCACGCCCGCCTCGCACGGCTCGGCGGTGCCGAAGGCGGTCGCGTAGCCGTAGCGCTGGCTATCCTGGTGGAAGTGCTCGAAACAGGCGTAGCGCTCGCGCGCACGCGCCGCCGCCCTGGGATCTTCGCGGTCAAGGTACTCAAGCACGGCGTGAATCGAGGAGTACAGACTGTAGAGGTCAAGCCCGTAGAAGCCGGCATGGCTCAGTGGGTCCGCCTGTGCGCCGTTGAAGCGGCGCAGCCACTCGATGAACTCCAGCACGACGGTATTGCGCCACATCCAGTTGGGAAAGCGCTCGAAGCCGCTTAAGGCGCGGTCGGCGTCCGGATCGTCGCTCATCCCGCGTACGTAGCGGTTGGCGCGATAGGCGTCGGGCCAGTCGGCTTCGGCGGCGACGGCATTGAAGCCCTTCTCGGCGAGCAGCCGCTTGGTGATCGCGGCGCGCTCGGCGTAGAACTCGTGCGTGCCGTGAGAAGCTTCGCCGATCAGCACGAAGCGGGCATCGCCCACCATATCGAGGATCGCATCGTAATCGTTGGGCGCGCCGCTGAGCGGAATGGCTGATCTGCGGAGCGTATCGAGCGCGGAATTGCCATGTTCAGCAGGCATAGTGTCACTCCTTCCCAGGTGAGCACGGCGGTGTGGATGCGTGAAAACGCGGCGCTTCGTCCTGCATGTGCTCTTGCCAGAGTGCGACGCAGAACGCGGGCCAGGGGCTTGGCCATCTGGTACGCTGTGGTCATGAGCGACGAGCACGAGCAGCAGGCGTCAGATGATGGCGAGAGAGTAGCGTTCACCCACTTCGCCTTCACGGACGAGACGCAGTACAACGTTGGGCCAGTGCGCGGACTGGGGATGGTCAGCGCGCCGGCTGGCGAGGTCGCCGCGCTCGCCGCGGAGCTGGGCGCACTCTCTGGCAGCTCTGGCGTGGGGGAGCTGAAATGGGAGAAGGTGCGCAGCGCGAAGGGTCGGTACGCGGCCGAGCAGGCGCTCCGCTGGGCGCTGGAGCGCGCGTGCGAAGGCCGGCTGCGAGTTGACACGCTCACCTGGGGCGCCGATGTCGCGCGGCACGACCAGCAGCCGTTGCCCCACCGCGCACGGCTGGAGCACATGTACCGGCGCCTGCTCGGCGAGATCTTGCCGCGCTGCTGGCCCGCCGGCAGCCGCTTCGCGGTACATCCCGACGAGCAGGGAGCGCTACGCTGGCAGATGCTGGCGCGGGGACTGACGCAGATCGTCGCGCTTGAGCCGCGCCGCTCGGTGGCCGAGCCGCTGATTCAGCTTGCCGACCTCTTCGTAGGCCTGGCTGCCTTCTCGCGCCAGGCCTACGCTACCTATGACCGCTGGCTGGCGCTGACCCACGCGCACGCCGCACAGACGGAACTGAGTGCCTCCGATCGGGTTCGCTGCCGCCTGCTCGACGACTTCTTCCTCGAATGCAAGCTGCGCGGCCTGGGCGTTAGCCTGCGGACGAACGCGGGCTTGCGGACCTACGACGCAGCGCGGCCAGTCTGTTTCTGGTGGGCGGAGACACACTGAGCGGCGCACCGTTGACAAGGAGCCGTATTCTCCTGTATTATTGGAACGTTCGTTCCACATGCTGTCATGGGGAAGAAATGGAGCGGCTCATGGAAAGCGATCTGACCGAGCGGCAGGCGGCTATCCTGCGTATGATCGAGGCCTACGTGCGGCGCGAGGGCATGCCGCCAACGATCCGCGAGATTGGCGCCGCGGTGGGGCTGCGGGCGCCGAGTCATGTGCTGTATCACCTGCGCGCGCTGCAAGAGAAGGGCTGGATCGTGCTCGAAGAGAACGTCGCCCGCGGCATTCGTCTCTGCCGCCAGCCAGGTGTGCCGGTGCGCGGAGAGATCGCCGCCGGCGAGCCGCTGGCGATCTTTGATGCGGCCACCGACGAGACGTTGGATGTGGACGCGCACGTGCGCGCGCAGCCGGAACAGTTCGCGCTGCGCGTGCGGGGCGATTCGATGATCGAGGATCGCATCTACGACGGCGACTACATTCTCGTGCAACCCGCCAAGACGGCGCGTGACGGCCAGATCGTCGTCGCGGTGCATCTGGAGGGCACCGGCGAGCATGGCGCGGCCACGGTCAAGCGCTGGTACGCCGAGAAGGCCGAGCGCCGTGTCCGCTTGCAGCCGGCCAATCCGGCGCTCAAGCCGCGCTACGTCAGTCTGCGCGAGTGGAATCGTGCGTGGGAGATTCAGGGGGTGGTGACGGCGGTCTATCGGCCGCTGGGAGGGTAGCCGAGAGGCCTCCGCGCGTGGCACGCTTTACGCGCTGTACCGCTGGCGACGCAATCGCCAGCGGCAATCTCACAGCGAGGGCGGCGAGCGGACGGAGGCATCTGCTATGCAGAGAAGCGCGTGGCGCCCTGGATCAGCGCCAGGGCACAAACGTGTTCGACATATCGTCGTGCTCGGCGGCGTCGTCGTGCTCGTGCTGTCGCTGTTGGCCGGCTGCACGGTGCAGTTGGGGACGGGCATTCCCAGCGCGACGACCACCGGCCCCGGCGTGACGGTCCACGTTAACGTCGTCACCGGGCAGGGCGGCTCGACACTGGTCATGCTGCCCGTGACGATCAACGGTTCCGGCCCCTACAGATTCGCGATGGATACCGGTGCCAGCACGAGCCTGATTGATGCGCCGATCACGCAGCGGCTCGGGCTCGAGGTCGTCGGCCCGCCCCAGTCGCTGAGCGGAGTCGCCAGCCAGACGGAGGCGACGCCAATCCGGGTGGAGGACTGGAGCATCGGGAAGCTCACGCTGCCAGCCGCGACAGTGGTCACCGCCGACCTCAACATTGGCCAGCGCGACTCAAATCTACAGGGTCTCGTCGGCTCTGATATCTGGCGCCAGTTTGGCAGCGTGACGATTGACTACGACGCGCAGACGCTCACCGTTGAGCGCCAGATTGCCCGCGCCAGCCCCGGCGCACCCGCACTGACTGCAACGACGCGCAGCGCACCTGATGCGGCTGATCTGCTGCGCTGGCGAGGCGCCGCTTGGGCATGACATGGGAGAAGCGCGATGAGCGGCGGAGACGATAACGCGGGGACATCTGCCGGCATCAGCGTAGGCCAAAGAGCGAGAAAGTAATGAGTGTCACCGCCGCGCCTAGCACGGCACCAGACAGGGCCTGTAATGGAGAGTGCGCCTCCAGTCTCCAACGTGCCCACGCCACCAGCCCCACCAGAGGAGCAAGCACCACAAAGAGCGGGCTGACCAGCAAGCAGAAGACCGTCACCGCGCCTGCTGCCGAGTCGATGTGCAGACTGATCTTGAATTTCGCTACCTGTGTGATCAGTGTGGCCACCGCGACCTCGACAATGACCGCGACAAGCGTGGCCACCAGCGGTCGCGAGGCGGATTGTACCAGCAGCCCGACCAACAGCCCACCCAGCGCCAGCAGGCTCATCAGGAACGGAACCAGCCGTTGGGAGCGGCGGCTAACATGGAGATCGGTCCACATCCCCCTCTTAACGCCCCACCAGATCACACCATATGGCACGAGCAGGCCAACGCCGATGACTGCGAGCCACCGCAAGCCAACCGCCACATTGGGGGCGGTCGAGAGTGTAACGTAGCCTAACACGCCAAGGCCGACGACAAACGGACTGGCGATCTGGCTCAGCCAATAGGCGACGTGGTCCGCGAGGGTGCGCAACGCTGAGCGCGCCTTTTCGGCCTGCTCCTCAGCCTCTTCCGTCTCAACCAACCGTGCCATAGGTGTCTCCTTTCGGCAGATTTTCCGCTTCTGCTTTATTGGTTGCTCATGCGTCTTCGCGTTTGTGAGCTCTGAGCAGACTGGCACCTGGGAATGCGGAGAAGCGGACGGGCCGCAGATCCTCCATCTCCGGCCAGTCGAAACCTGCGTCCATGACGAGGGCAGCTAGCTCTTGCGGGCTGCTTCCCCCGGCGTGAAAGCGCGCCGCCTGGCCTGCTCGCTCCTGCTTGCGCATGAAATCGGCAATGACCAGACGCCCCCCTGGCTTGAGCACCCGGGCGATTTCCGCGAGGCCCTGCCGTTTGAGGCTAACCGGCAAATGATGCATCATCAGGGTCGAGTACACGACATCGAATGTCTGATCGGGAAAAGCGAGCTGCTCAATCACACCGAGCTGGAACTCAACGGGCACGCGCCGCCGTGCCGCTTTCACGCGAGCATGCGCGATCTGCTCTGCGCTGGGGTCTATCCCCACGACGCGGCCTGTGCTGCCCACACGTCGCTGGACATCCAGCGCTAGCGTGCCGGTGCCGCAACCCACATCCAGCACCTGCTCGCCAGAGTGAAGGTCGGCCAGGGCAGCGGCTTTCTGCCTCAGCTGCCGCCCCTGGCCATGGAACCAGAAGGTATCGAAGAGCCACCCGTGCAGGTCATAGCGCCAGCCCCCCTTGAGGACCAGCCCTTTTGTCGGTTTAGCCGGCGCCGTATCCGGTATCTTGCGGCTGTGAGGTGCGAATGAATGCATTGCTCGTGCTCCTTTCTGAGATCACCGGTTCGCCCCAACACTGCATTGAGGGCGTGTGTTGAGGACCTGACACACCTTCTCTTCTTGCTTCCGCTCGCGTCTGTAGTCCCTCTGACGCCGCAATGGTGACGGCAATGCGCCGACGCTATGGTGCGGCGATTCTAGACCGCCGATGGACGATATAGGCCGGGCGGTTGACATGTCGTCCGATCTGAGACACATTGTCTCAGATGAAACCCCTTGTCCGAGGTATAGTGTAGGCGGACGCGCGCGCAGGGGCAATGATCAATCACAACCATCTGTCTCAGATGGGACAAAGGGTGCGACATGTCACGGCAGATAAGCAACTTGCGGGTGCGGCGAACACAGAAACTGCTGCGCGAGGCACTCGTTGAGCTGATCGAGGAGCGAGGATTCGAGCCGCTAACCGTCCGCGAGATCACTGAGCGCGCGCTGGTGAGCCGTGCCGCCTTCTACCGCAACTATCAGGACAAATACGACCTGGTGGAGCAAATCTTTGAGGAGGCGATGAGCGCTTTGTTCAACGCGGTCGACGATCTGGGAACAGAACACCCACCAGAGATGTGGGTGCGCTTCTTCGAGCATATCGCGGCATACGAGCGACTCTATCGCGCGTTGCTTGGTAGCAAAGGAAGCCCGTGGTTTGTGAGGAAGATGCGCTCGTCTCTCGCCGGCCTGATCAAAGAACGCGGGCTCCTTCCTCACGGGCCGAACTCCTTCCATCACCCCGCTCACACCTTCTCAGATGAGTTTGTGCCCGACCTCGTCTCGGCGATGTTTGTCGAAGCCATAACGTGGTGGCTTGAGCAGGGAAGACCGCACACACCCAGAGAGATGGCTACGCGTACGGCCCTCCTGGCGTCCGCGCTCTTCAAGGAAGCGAGCACCTGGCCGTGAGCGCCCGCACAGCATCTGGTGATGCGGTAAAGACGCTAGCTGGCAGCTAGCGTCCACGGGCGCGCTCCGTCCTGACGCAAGCGAGCCTGCCGGGGCGGTCAGGCCCGTCTCACATTGGCGACGTCCATTCAGGTGGCGAGAGTCAGCAGCATCCCTACGCGCCGACCGCTTCGCGCAGGGCAGCCACGATGCGGTCCACTTCCTCCGGCGTGTTGTAGTGCGCGAGACCGATGCGAAGGGCCCCCTCCGGCTCCAGGCCCAGGCGCTCCATCAGGGTAAGGGCGTAGTAGTTGCCGTCCCAGGTGAAGATGCCGCGGGCGCCAAGCGCCTCAGCCAGCGCGCGGGGTGTGTGGCCTGCCACCGTCAGCATCACCGTCGGCACGCGGCGGGGCAGATCCTCAGGTGCGGTGAGGCCATAGATGTGGACGCCGGGAATGTCAGTCAGGCCCGCGATGAGCCGTGCGGCCAGCGCCCGTTCGTGCTCCTGGATGGCGGCCAGCGCGGCGTGTAGCTCCAGGCGGCGGCTCGCCAGACCGGGGAAGCGCGCGGCGTACTGATCGGCGTATGGACGGCCGAGCGCGCCGAGGTAGTCAATTGTGCCGAGCAGGCCGGCCAGACACTCGTGATTCTGGGTGCCGGTCTCCCACTTTCCCGGCAGCTCGTCGGTCACGGGACGAACTTTGTAGGCCGGCAGCTCCTCCAGCAGCGGCAAGCGCCCGTAGAGAATGCCCAGGTGCGGGCCGAAGAACTTGTAGGACGAGCAGGCCAGGAAGTCGCAGCCCAGCGCCTGCACGTCAATCGGTCCGTGCGGTGCGTACTGCACGGCATCCACGAAGGAGAGCGCGCCCGCCTCGTGCGCCCAGCGCACCGCCGTCGCCACATCATTGATCGTACCGGCGGCGTTGGAGGCGTAGCCGACCGCGACCAGCTTCGTGCGGGCGGTGATCTTGGATCTGAGATCGGCCATGTCGAGCGTACAGGTGGCGAGATCCACGTCCGCCATACGCACCACCACGCCGCGCTCCTCATGCAGTGCCAGCCAGGGGGCGACGTTGGCGTCGTGGTCGAGCGCGGTGACGACAATCTCGTCGCCCGGCTGGAGCGTGCGGCCGATGGCGCGGCTCAGACTGAAGGTGAGGGTGGTCATGTTGGAGCCGACGACGATCTCGCGCGGGTCAGCGGCATTGAGCAGATCGGCCAGCGCGGCGTGTACCGCGTCGAGCATGGCATCGCTGCGGCGGCTGGTGAGGAAGGCGCCGCCGGTGTTGGCGTTGCTGGTGGTGAGGTAGGCCGTGATGGCCTCGATGCACTCGCGCGTGACCTGCGTGCCACCGGGATTGTCGGCAAAGACGACCGCTCGGCCGTCGTGTTCGAGCGCCAGCGAGGGGAAGTGAGCACGCACGGCAGCGACTTCGAACGCAGGGGCAGGGCCGGCGGGCGAGGTGAGGGACGCGCTGGCGATGGTGTCGGTATCGGTATCCGGCATGCGGGGACCTTTCGAGCGGCTGGAGAGGCGCGGATCAGATGGCGCCGCTGGCGCCGCTCTGAAAGTATAGCAGCGCCGTGCAGGCGGGGGCGGCGGAGAGCTGTACACTCTCGCCGTCCCGGCAGGCAATGCTATATGACCAGCCGCCAGCGAGGTACCCGCCGCTCAGCTATGCGCTCGCCGTGGCCGATGGCGAGGCAGCGGGCGTGGCGCCCGCATGCGGCTTGAGAATCTGAACCATCTGGTGCAGATCGCCGGCGGCAAGCTTCAGATCGCTGTGGGCCGTGCGCTCGTCGTTCTTGAGGTTGGTGAGCGCCGTCTCGTAGGCGCTGCGAGTAGTGTTGAAGTTTTCGGGGGTGAGCTGCGGCAGCTCGCCCTGGGCGGCGTCAATCTGGTTCTCGACGGCCGCAAGCTGGCCCTTGTAGTCGGCGAAGAGCGGGTTGAGCTGCGCCTGCTCGTCCGGCGGCGCCTTGTCAATGGCGGCTTGCAGCTTGGATTCGAGGCCGGCCATTCTGTCATGCACGTTGATGATGAGATCGAGGTAGAGCTGGCGGTAGTCGCGCGGGAGGACGACGGCGTAGATGCGGAACTGGACGTAGATGTTCTTGACGTCCTGACGGGCGGCGGGCTCGCTGGTCTCGGCGTCAAGCTTGGTCTTGAGGCTGTTGAGGCCGCTCTGATTGGTACTGACGTCAGCGGTGAGGACGTGTTCCTGATCGCCGGTGATGTGCTTGTTGTTGAAGGCCGTCTGGACCCTGGTGTTGAGCGTGTTGAGCGCAGTGAGCCGGTCGCTGAGACGCTGGTCGCCGAAGGCCTTGACACAGGCGAGATCGCACGCCGAGGGAGCGCGTGGCGCGGCAAGCGCACTCGCCGGTAGCACGGCGGCCAGGGCGAGCGTGGCGAGCACGGCGAGCGCGCTCAGCCGGGAAAAGCGGGGGATGTGGGGCGGACGGATGAACATGGGATGCTCCTAGTTGGCAGTCAGGAGAGCCTGTAGCGGAGACCGATGCCGATGTGGCGCGCATGTGCGAAGCAGGCAGGCACGTGTGCAGCGCGCCCCTACGGCTACGGCTATGGCTGGACGGGGTTGTCCAGGCTGGAGAAGTCGGCGTTGGCGTCGTTGGAGGCGCCGCCGAGCGCCTGCATCAGGCTCTGGATAGCCTGGTCGTCGCTCGAATAGTCCTGTCCGCTGGTCTGCGTGGTGGACTGCTGAGAGGCGCCAGCGCCGGCCGGCAACGAGCCACCCCGGCGCGCGGCTCGGCCGCTGCATGCCGACAGCACGAGCGCGAGCATGACCACCGCGAGCGCCAGCAGCCACAGGCCGCGCGTGCGCGGGGATGGGGTGTGTGGGGAGACAGCGCGCGGAGAGGGAGAGGGAGAGGGAGAGGGAGAGCGTGTCATGGCGATGTGCTCCTTGTCGCAGCATCGAATGGCGTGGCGCCGGCAGTCTGTGGCGCCAGATGGACCGACAAGGAGGAGCCTAACGCCGCCCGCTTAGGAGTAGCTGAGTGCCGCTTTAGGATTTGCTGAGCATTTCGGGTGTGTCTCTCACGCTCACCCAGCGGCAGCGGCGCCCCAGACGCGCAGGACGGCGGCGCGCTCGGCGGAGTTGGGTGCTGGAAGCTCGGGGACCAGCGCGTGGGCCGCGGCGTCAGCGGCGAAGAGCAGACCGAAGCGATAGAAGAACGTCGCTGCGCCTGGAGTGGGGGTCGCCTCGGCAGGGGCGGCCGGCGTGCCGGACGGACAGAGCGCGGCAGGGTCATCGCACGACCGCCAGAGCAAGAGGCAGCCCGCGGCATCCTGCGGAGCCGGGACGAGGCCGAACGTCCCGCTCGTCGCCAGCGACGCATTGGCTGCGGAAAGGAGCCCGACGCCGACTGAGCAGGGCGCACTGCCGACCGCCCCTTGTGCGAGCGCGGCACGCCAGGTGCCGTCCCACTGCACATCGAGCCGCAGCAGCCCGATGGTGGGTTGCTGCGGTGGAGCAGCGGCGCCGTCGAACGAGAGGCCGCCGCTGGCCGGCGCGTAGCGCCACTGCAGCGACACGGCCGCTAGCAGCGCGAGTGACTGTCCGGCCGCCACGCCGACGTAGGCGTCGCTGCCTATCCGGCAGAGCGAGACGCATGAGTGCAGGGCCGACTCCGCGGAATCTGACGCCTGGCCGGTCGCCCCCATGATGCGCCCGTACGACAGCGAGGCGGCGAGCGACGCACTCGCCACCTGGGAGATGCCACTCGCCAGGCGCATGCGCTCGCCAGGAGAGACGAGCACCGAAGACGTGCCGTCGGAGATGCCCAACGCAATCGACGCCTCTAGTGCGGAGCGGGCGGCCGGCGCGAGGCGGCCAAGCGAGGCGCCCAGGTCGAGGGCACGCACACGAGGAGCGGCAGGATCCACGGCGGGCACGAGCGGACAGCTATCGCTGGCTGCACGCGGGACACTCAGCCAGCAATGCAGCCTCCCAAACGGCGGCGCGGAGTACTCGATCATGTGGCGGCCAGGCGCGAGCTCCAGCAGGGTGCCGGCCTGCTCGAAACCGGTGTAGCGCTGGATGACCTGGGTTCCCGTCACCCGCCGCCCATCTATGGCCAGCCGCCCCCAGGGGACACCGTCTTCGAGCGAGACGAAGCTCTCGGCGGGGGCGGCGGCAGCGGTGGAGAAAGCGGATTCGAGATGGAGCACCGCTGCCAGCGACTGCCAGCCGCCTGGGATGCTGGTCAGCACACACACAAGCGCCGCCAGGACAAGCACCGCCGTCGCGATCCCGCGCCGTCCTGGCGTGCGTGCTACACGCGCAGCTAACTGGCTGCCCCATGGGTCGAGTGACCAGTGTTTGTACGCGTCCGACGAAATCTCGTCCAGCCGGCTGACTTCCAGATCCGTGTCGTCGTCTGGCCGCATCTTTCCTCGATTTCGCTCTGCTGACATCTAGCCGGCACTTTGAAACGGGCCTCACGGAGCCGCGAGCTTGCCGAAGGCGCGTTTGTTGTAGCTTTCAGGGCTTCGCCGTGTCAATATCTCATTTCAAAACTGCAAGGGTGGCTCTACTCGGATGGCAAGCGCTGCATGACCAAGTACGCGGCATGTGGCGATGTGAGCGAGCGCCGGTCTGCGGCATAGTACAGTTGGGGTGTGTCTGGTGGTAGTGGTGCTGGCCTGTGTGCCTGCCACTGGACCCAACGTATGCTGCGGAGGAGCGACGGTGATGATCGTGCGTGTCTTCCGCGCTCGCCTGAAGCCGGGCCGACGCAGCGACTTCGAACGGCTCTGCCGCGAGCGCAGCATCCCGCATTTGCGCGCATTGGAGGGCTGCCAGGCGGTCCATATCGGGCACCAGCTCGAAGAGTACCCTGACGAGTTCGTGCTGGTCTCGGTGTGGCGAAACCTCGAAAGCCTCAAACGCTTCGCCGGCCAGCACTGGCGCACGCCACTGGTCTTGCCCGGCGAGGCCGAGCTGATCGAGTCCGCTTCCGCCCAGCACTATGACGAGACGTTCCACAGCTTGACCGCTGCGCATCATACAACAGCGGACGATCTGCGCGTCCGTGAGGCACTCGCAGTGCTCTCGTGGCAGTTGACAGATCGCCAGTGGGAGCGCGTGCGCGATCTGCTGCCCCCGCCCAAGCGCGAAGGCCGCCCGCGCGCCGACGACCGCCGGACGTTGGAAGGCATCCTGTACGTCTTGCGGACCGGCTGCCGGTGGCACGATCTGCCGGCCGAATTCGGCAGCGCGGTGACGTGCTGGCGGCGGCTCACCGTATGGCAGAAGGACGGCACATGGACGCGGCTCTGGCCGGCCTTTGTTGCCCAGCTCGAAGGGCAGGAGAAGCTGACATGGGCGCGTGCGCTCACCCCGCCCGGCCGCAGCTGGACCACCGGGGGTGTGCGGCGTCTGCGGGCGAGCCTGCACGGCGTCGTCGCGTAGACCGCGCCGAGCACATAGGCGCGGACCACAGAGGGGAGAGGTACGAGCGATGGGAGTTGAGGCGCCACACGAGCCGCCTGGCGCGGCAGGCGGTCGACAGTCACCGGATACGCCCGGCCGAGCGCCGCGCGGGAGGCGGCGTATCATGGTCGTGCTCGGTACCCTGCTCGCGGTGGCGGTGATCGCCGTAGGCTTCGCCACGCTCGGCCCGCGACTGGTTCCGGCCGGTGGCGGCGCAGGGAGCCACACCACAGCCACGGCAACGTTCGGCCCGCCGCGCGTGCTCTATCAGGCGGATTGGTCGCACGGTGCGGGCGACTGGACGCTCACCGACCACTGGCAGGTGCGCGACGGGGTGCTGGTGAATGACGGCCAGGGCACCATCTCGCTGCCGGTGCCCTACACCATCGCGGTGCCGAACTACACCATCACCTGGAAGGTGCGCGTCGTGGAGGTCATGCCGGCCGTTGGCGGCTCCAAGTTCGGCATGGTGGGGCTATCGCAGGCGGGCGATGATCGCCCGCTCTTCAAGGCCGAGCTGACCTGCACTCGGCCCGGCGCGAGCTGCATCGGTTTCTCGGCGCTCGGCACACAGGGAGCAGACCCAAACAACACCTTCAACGGTTCGGGAGCGGAGCGCAACACATACTTCACCTCGTACGACTTCGTCTCGGGCTCAAGTCTGCGGACGTACCGCATCGTGGTCCAGGGCAAGGGCATGGACTTGTGCATTGAAACCACCTGCCTTGACAGTGTCACGAGCGTCAAGCCGCTGGCGCCAATGCAGCTGGCGCTGACCAACCTGTACGTGCAGGTGGCGATTACCAGTCTGGTCATCTCCACACCCTAAGGAGGATCACGCGTGTGAGCGTGTGAGCGTGCGCGCTATTGTGTATGACCGCCATGATACTATAGATGGCGGGAGGCGCGCATTCGATGACAGTAGAGACGACGGAGACGGGGCCTGAGGCGAACAGCGGAGCCGACGAGGCCAGCCGCCGTCCGGCTAATCTAGGATATCGCGCACTATTCGCTCAACTGGGCTTTCCGCAATTGGCGGCTGGCACGGTGCTGGCGCGGACGGCCGGCTCGCTATGGCAGATCGCGCTGGTGCTCTTTGTGCTCCAGCGCTTCCATTCGCCCGCGCTGGCGGGCGCCGCGACGTTTCTCGGGATCGTGCCGGGGCTAGCCGTCAGCCCAATTGCCGGCGCGCTGCTCGACCGCCACGGCCGGCTGCGGATGATCCTGCTGGACTATGCCGTCGCGAGCGTTTCGCTGATACTGCTCGCCGTGCTCTCGTTGCTGAACGTGCTCTCGCCGGGGGCGCTGCTGGTGATCGTGGCCGTCAGCTCGTTGACCGGACCACTGAGCGCGAGCGGAGCCCGGGCGCTCTTTCCGCTCGTCGTCCCGAACGAGCTGTGGGACCGTGCGAACGGAGTGGATAGCGGCAGCCAGGCGCTGGCGGCGGTTGCCGGGCCGGCGCTGGCGGGCTTCTGTGTGGCGTGGTTCGGCGGCGAGGGTGCGTTCCTCGTGACGGCAGCCCTCTGGCTGGCGGGGGGCCTGGTGCTGCTGGGCGTGCATGATCCGCAGACGGAGCCATCCTCGCGCAGTCCGCTGCTGCGCTCGGCCTGGGAGGCGCTGGTCTACGTCGTCCGGCATCCGACGCTGCGCGGCGTCATCTTCACACTGTGGGCGAGCAACCTGCCCTTCGGCATGCTGACGGTCGCGCTGCCGGTGCTGGCGTTCCGAACGCTGCACTGGAGCGCCGACGGCGTGGGGGCGCTGTGGTCGGTGGCAGGCGTGGCGACGGTCATCGCCGGGCTGGCTGCTGGGCGCATTGACACGGAGGGACGCGAGCGGCCGATCATCGTGGTGGGTATGGCAATCTCGGCGCTCGGTTGTGTTCTGACAGTGGCGCAGACGCCGGTGGCGCTGGTGGCGGCAATGGTGATGTTCGGGCTGGCAGCGGGGCCGACCGATGTCGCGCTCTTCGCGCTGCGCCAGCGGCGGACGGACCGGCGCTGGTTCGGGCGCGTCTTCGCCGTCTCAATGAGCCTCAACTTCGCCGGGATGCCGGTCGGCTCCGCGCTGGCGGGTCCGGTGATCGAGCGGTCGATCCCGCTGGCGCTGGTGCTGGCCGCGGCGATTGCCGTGGCGGGTTGCGTCGTGCCGTTGCTGGTGATCCCGCGCAAGGGGTGACGCGCGCTTGAGAGCGTCAGGCTGTTGTGACCGTGGGCACCGTGGCGTGGCGGGGCGGGGCGTGCGCAACGCGCCCCTACGGGGCAAGCGGCCAAGCTAGAAGCGCAGCAGGCACGTTTCGAGCGTCAGGCCGGGGCCGAAGGCCATCATCACGCCCCACTCGCCCGGCCGCGTCTCGCCACTGCGCAGCAGCTCGTCCAGGATCAGCAGCACGGTGGCCGAAGAGCAGTTGCCGTGCTCGCGCAGCACCCGTCGTGAGAGCGCCATCTGCTCCGCGCCAAGCTCCAGCCGTCCGGCGATGGCATCCAGGACCGCTGGGCCGCCGGGATGCACGAGCCAATGCGCAATGTCGCCGACGCACAGGCCATGCGGCGCCAGCAGCCCCTCGACCGCCGCACGCACATTGCGACGCAGCGTGACCGGCACGCGCAGCGATAGCTCCATCTTGAAGCCGCTGTCGGTGACGAGCCAGGCCATCTGCTCGGCCGTTGTGAAGTCCGCCAGGCAATAGGTATCTACCACCTGCGGGCCGGTTGCATTGTCGTCGTGGGTCAGCAGCAGCGCGGCGGCGCCATCGCCGAAGAGCGCCAGCAGCGTCAGCAGCTCCTGGTCGTCGGCGGGCGCGAAATGTAAGCTCGACAGCTCGACGCTGAGCAGCGCTGCCACGCCCGCTGGCTGCACGCGCAGGGCGGCGAGGCACTGGCGCAGGCCGACGATCGCGGCGAAGCAGCCCATGTGGCCGACCATCACGCGGCGGACGTCCGGTCGCATCTCGAGGTCGCGCGCCAGCAGGATGTCCAGTCCGGGGGCCACATAGCCGGTGCAGGAGACCACCGCGAGGTCGGTAATGCTGGCCGCTGTGCAGCCGGGAGCGCCGCGCAGGCAGGACTCCAACGCCTCGCGGCCGAGCGTGTACGACGCCTCAGCGTAGGTCTGCATGCGCTCGCCAGTGGTCCGCGGGCGCTGGTAGTAGTCGGTCGGCTCGACGACGCCTTGCCGCTCCTCGACGGTGGCAGCGGCGAAGAGCCGCTCGATCTGGCGAGCGCGCTGGACGGTTGCGGGGCGCGTCGGCCAGTCCGGCCCAAGCATCTGCTCGCAGGCGAAGGCGGCGATGCTGGCCTGAGTGTAGGTGTATGGCGGGCGGGCGGTGGCGAGGCTCACGATGCGCGGATAGGTCGCCATGGGTCACTCCTCCGATGCTCGCCGCGCAGCCCCCACGCTTGCCCCGGCCGAGGCGTTGGTCTCATTGTACCGTCTGCCCCCCTGCTTTGCCTGACGAGACGCCGCGCGGCAAGCGGAGATGACGGCAGTGCTTGCTTCGGGTTAGTAAGGTTCGGCAGTTTTTCGGCCCAACGGGGTCGGCGGAATCGTCCACTGGATACGCCAAGATGCCACGCGCATGCCGAACGCCCCCCAATCCTGGAGTCCGCAGGCGCGGCCCGAGTCGGCCCGGAGCATACACGCTGGCCTGTTGAGGGGGGCTACGCGGTGCGTTACGGGCCGCTCGCGCTCGTGCGTCTGCCCTGCCGTCTCTCACTCAATGGCAAGAGGATGTCACAGAGGCATGGTCTCACGCGTGTGTGTATGAGCGGGTGTACGCGGAGATGGCTGGCACGAGGGGAAGTCAGAGAGGGGCGGCTGTGGGAGGGCAGGAGGAGAGGGACGAGAGGGACGTCCTGGCGTCGGCGTTCGACGCCTTCTTCGCGCAGCACGAGCGCCCACTCTTTGCCTATCTGCGCCGACTGTTGCCCTCCGATGACGTGGCCGTCGAGATCGCGCAGGAAGCCTTCTTCCGTGCATGGATGCACTTTGCGGAGATTCAGTGCTTCGACCGCCCCCAGAGCTGGCTCTACCGTGTGGCGACCAATCTTTCCATCAGCGCGCTCCGACGGCGCCAGCCCGTGCCCTTGAGTCAGCTTCTCGGCCGCCGGCGCTCTGACGATGACTGCGATGATGGCCAGGAGACGATCGAGGCCCTGCTCGTCGACACGCTCGATATCGAAGGGCAAACCGCGGAGCGTGACAGCATTGCGCGTGTGCTGCGGCGGCTGAGCGAGCGTGAGCGGGCCGCTCTGCTGCTGCGGGCCGTCCAGGGCTTCTCGCACGAGGAGGTGGCTGAGGCGTTGGGCGCCTCGGTCGCGAACGCGCGCAAGATCGCGACGCGCGCACGAGAGCACTTCCGCCAGCTCTACGAGCACGAGCTGAGACGCGAGGGAGAGGCAGTGGGCTAAGTCCGCTGACTCTCAGTCGGCAGGAGGCGCGCGAACGAGTGGGATGGGGGGGGAATGTCACAGCGATCGGATTCAATGCGTGTTAGGGCTTGAGTCGTTGCGCAACGGTCTCACACGAGGAGCTGTCCAAGATGTCTGGAAGCCACGGGATCGGGAGCGAGGGTTCGGGCGAGCAGTGTCGCTTGCTCGCGCCCTCGCTTGCCGCCTTCGTGGAGGGTGCGCTGCCGCCGGCTGAGATGCAAGCCATCGCGGCGCATGTGGCCGGGTGCGGCTGGTGCGCCGCGGAGGTGGCGGCCTATGCCGCGGTAACGCCGCTGCTGCGCGAGGCGACGTCTCCCACGCCGCCTGCGTCGCTCCGCGCCGGCCTCTACGCGCGCATTGCCGCGGAGGCACGGCGGGCTTCCCAGCGACATCGCACGTCCAAACTGGAGATCGTCATGCGCGAGACCGATGCTTCTCAAACCTCCGCCGTATCCGCGCCAACGCAACCAGACCGTCCTCCCTCACGCCGGCGGCCCTCACCAGCCATCGCCCGCTGGGGCGGACTGGTCGCGGCAGTGCTCGTGGTGGGGCTGCTGGCGGGCGTGCTCTCCACGCGCCTGCCGGGACGTAACACTATGGGCCAGGTGCCCAGGCCGACGGCGACGGCGACAGTGCAGCGCGCTTGTGCCCCCAACGATATCCAGGCGAGCCTTCCCGCGCGCAGCAGCCTGACCGACCTGGCAATGACTGGCCCCGATACCGGTTGGGCTGTCGGCAGCGTCGCCGACTCAGACCTCCTGCCCACGACATCTCACACGCTCATCTTGCGCTTGAGCGACTGCCAGTGGCAGCCAATCAGCTACAGCGTGCCGAATGCCTCGCTGGAGAGCGTCGCCGCGGTCTCACCAAATGAAATCTGGGTCGTTGGCACGCAGGGACAGGGACCGCTGCTGCTGCACTACAAGGATGGCGTCTGGAGCACCGCCGTCCCATTAATCGTTGCCGCCGACCTGGACGCGTTCCTTCTCGTACGTGCGCAGCCGAACGGCGAGGTCTGGATCGCGGGGCGGACGCCTTTCAGTCTACGCGGCTCGAGCACGATCGTGCTGTTGCATCTTGCTGACGGCCAGTGGACGCGTATAGAGACGCCGCTCGACGACGTGAGCGATCTCGCCCCTGATGGCCCCGGTGACGCCTGGCTGGTCGGCACCAAGTCTAGTTCGCAGGTGTACGAGTTTGCCCACGTTCAGGGCGGCGCTCTGACGCAAGAGATACCTGCCAATCCGGGCATTGAACTGACGAAGCTGCACATGCTGGCGGCGAACGATGGCTGGGCGGTGGGCTATGTCCCTGTGGGCGGCAACGATACGGGGAACAATCCCCTCATCATGCGACCGCTCGTGCTGCACTACGATGGCACTCGCTGGACACAGGAGCCAGGCGGCGCCATGTACGCCAGCGCGCGTGGCATTGATGTGTTCGGGCAGGGTATGGCGTGGGCGTACTACACGAACGGAGGCAGCCCGGAATATATCGTCTCGACCAGGCGCGAGGTTGGCGGGAGCTGGAAGAATGTTGCCTGGCCGTTCAACGATGTGCAGTCCATCTCGCGCCTCACCTGCGTGACCTCAGACGACTGCTGGGCACTCGGATCGTACCCTCTGCCCGACAGGAACATCGGGGGGGTCGTGGTCAAGGGCTTCGGCTCGCTGCTGCTGCGCTTCGCCAACGGCGGCTGGTATGAGTATGGCCACGTGAAGTGAGCCAGAATCCCGCGCCGGCCGGACGTTCTTGCGCTACGGCTGGTCGGCGTGGTTGCCGCGCCGATAGTTGGTGAGGCCGGGCTTGTAGCTCTTGTCGTCGAGGAACTGGCGGAGGCCCTCATCGCGCCCACGCTCAGCATCCAGGAAGCGCATCTGGTCCAGCTTGGCGTAGAGGTAGTCGCGAGCCTCCTCCCAGCTCATCTCGCGGCAGATCTTGAAGGCCTCTTTGCAGGCGCGCAACGTGGCCGGGTTCTTCGCTAGCAGCTCGCG
The DNA here is from genome assembly GCA_035763125.1 of Ktedonobacterales bacterium. GTDB lineage: Bacteria > Chloroflexota > Ktedonobacteria > Ktedonobacterales > JADMIN01 > SMAG-U1939. Next base: position 11,036 of record DASUBU010000265.1, on the reverse strand, counting down.
GGCGACCGTCAGCACCTCGTCGCGCAGGCGCTCGCGCGGCACAGCGTAGGTCACGAGGTGCATCTCGGCGGCCTTCTTGCCATCGAAGGTGCGGCCGGTGAGGATGTAGAACAGCGCATCGCGGTAGCTCATCACGGCGCCCACGTCGCGGCTGACCACGCCGCCCGGCAGGATGCCCCAGTTCACCTCTGAAAGCCCGAAGACGGCATCCTCGGCGGCGATGGCGATGTCGCACGAGATCAGCGGCGTGAAGGCGCCGCCAAAGCACCAGCCGTTGACCATCGCGATGGTCGGCTTGGGAAACATACGCAGCCGCTGATACTGCCAGGCGAAGGCGTCGCGTCGGGCGCGCGCCTGCTCGCTCGGATGCGCCGTCTCCACGTCACGGAAGTACTCCTGCAGGTCCATACCGGCGGAGAAGGAGTCGCCCGCGCCGGTCAGCACGAGCACCTGCGTGGCGTCGTCCGCCTCCAGCTCGTCGAGCACGGCGACCATCTCGGCGTTGAGCGCCGGATTCATCGCGTTGCGCTTGTCGGGCCGGTTCAAAATGACCCAGGTGATACCGTCTTCACGCTCGATCAGCACATGGCGATACTGCCGCTGGGCCACGCTTGCTCTCCTCCTGATCTCGTACGCTCGATGTGTGGATGCTGGTACGCGCTGGCTCCAGTTACCGCCAGCACCGGCCAGTGTACTCTTGCGCACCTATGCTGTCCATCATGTCGCGACCCGGCGCCGGTATCCGGCCGCGTAGACTGGGATAGGAACCCGCGAGTAGAATGTGGCCACGCAACGTGGCGCGGCACGAGGGAAAGGGGCATGGGCGAGATGGCCGGGAAGGCGAAGAGGGCTGAGAGAGCGACGACGCGAACGATCGCGATTGACGGCGAGAGCCTGCGCCTGGAGGACGTGCAGGCGGTGGCGCGTGAGGGGGTGCGCGTCGCGCTGACGGCCAATGCCGAGACGCGCGACCGCCTCGAAGCGGGATGGCGGCTGAATCACGAGCTGATCGGCGAGGGAAGGCCCATCTATGGCGTCACTACCGGCGTCGGAGATTCGGTCGGCCGCCAGATTGCCCCTGAGCGCGCCGCGCTGATGCAGAAATACCTGATGCGCCTCAACGGTTGCGGTACAGGCCCCACGCTGCCGGTGGAGTACGCGCGGGCCGTCGTGCTGGTGCGGGCGAACTGCCTGGCGAAGGGCTACTCCGCCGTGCGGCCGCTGCTGATCGAGCGACTGCTCGATCTGCTCAACGAAGACTATGTGCCGGTGATCCCAGAGCAGGGGTCGGTGGGTGCGAGCGGCGATCTGATTCCTGGCTCGTACGTCGCGGCGGCGCTGATGGGCGAGCGCAAGGTGACGCACGGCGGCGAGGTGATGCCCTCGGCGCGCGCCTGGGAGGCGCTGGGCAAGGAGCCGCTGGAGCTGCAGGCGAAGGAAGGGCTGGCGCTCGTCAACGGCACGCACCTGATGGCCGGTATCGCCGCGCTGGCCGTGCTGGACGCCGAGCGCGTGGCGCGGGTGGCCGACGTCTGCACGGCGATGCTGTGCGAGGCGCTGAGTGGTATCGTCGGCGCCTTCCATCCGTTCATCCTGCGCGTCAAGCCGCACGTCGGCTCGCAGCGTTCGGCGGCCGCCATTCGTGCGCTGCTGGAAGAGAGCCAGCTCGTGCGCACCTACGATCAGACCGTGGAGCAGGCCGGGCGCATCGGCAAGCGCGGCTACCGAGAGCTGTCGGTCAAGATTCAGGACAACTACTCGCTGCGCTGCGCGCCACAGTGCATCGGCGCGCTTTATGATACGGTTGCCTGGTCGCGGGGGTGGATTGAGACGGAGATCAACTCGGCCAATGACAATCCGCTCTACGATGTCGAGCAGGGCCGGGTCTACAGCGGGGGCAACTTCGCGGGCTTCCATGTCGCGCTGGCGATGGATACCCTGAAGACGGCGGTCGCCAGCATCAGCGATCTGCTCGACCGGCAGTTCGAGCTGATGGTGGACGAGAAGTATAACAACGGCCTCACGCCGAACCTGATTGCGCGGCTGCCCGACGACCACCCCGAAAAAGGCATCTTCCACGGCTTCAAGGTGATGCAGCTCGCCATCTCGGCGCTGGCGGCCGAGGCGCTCAACAAGTGCACGCCGATGACGGTCTTCTCACGCTCGACCGAATGCCACAACCAGGACAAGGTCTCGATGGGCGCCATCGCGGCCCGCCAGGCACGCGACGTGATCGAGCTGGCCGAGCGCTGCTGTGCCATCCATCTGCTCGCCGCCTGCCAGGCCGCCGACCTGCGCGGGCCGGAGCGGCTGGGCCGCACGCGGCTTGTCTATGACCGCATCCGCGCCGTCTCGCCGTTCGTGGAGCGCGACCGCGAGCTGGAGGAGGACATCTACGCCGTCGCGGAGATGGTTCACTCCGGCGCGCTGCTGGAAGGACTGGTCAGCGATGCCGACAACGTATGACGAGCACGAGCAGGCTGATGGGAATGTGCCTCGCACGCCCGAAGGTGGTAGGGGCGTGTTGCACACGCCCACTGACGCAGAGGCCAGGCCCGCCGGACCGAACACGCTGCCGGCGCTGCTGCTGGCCGACGAGCGCGAGGCGGAGGGGGCGCTCGCGCTGGCCACCGAGAGCGCGACGCTGACCTACGCCGAGCTGGGCCGCGCCGCGCGGGCGCTGGCCGCCGGTCTGATCGCTTCGGGCATCGCGCCGGGCGACCGCGTTGGGATCTGGCTGCCCAACGGGCCGGACTGGCTTGCCGCGCACTGGGCGGCAGCGCTCTGCGGCGCGATCGTCGTCCCGCTCAACACGCGCTACCGCGCCGCCGAGGCGCGCTACATCCTGGCGCAGTCGGGAGCCGCGGCGCTGGTGATGCAGGGCGCCTTCGGGCAGACCGACTACCTCGCGGCACTAAAGGAGATGCTCACCGACGGGGCATGGCCGGAGCTGCGGGTGGTGGTGGTGCGGCCGATGGCAGAGAGCATACTGCCGGATCCGGCGATTACCTGGGACATGGCGCTGCGGCTGGGCGAGACGACGCCGGATGGGGAGATCGAGGCGCGGGCGCGGGCCGTCGCGCCGGACGACGTCCACATCCTGATGTATACGTCGGGCACGACGGGCTATCCGAAGGGGGCGATGCTGACGCACGAGGGACTGATCCACTCGGCCGGCCACCACTTCCGCGAATGGGGGCTGCGGCCCGGCGAGGCGGTGCTGGTGCCCAATCCCTTCAGCCACATCATGGGGCTGATCTATGGCGTGCTGATGCCAGCGATCGCGCGCGTCGTGCCGGTGACGCTGCCAGCGTTCGACACCGAGCGCGTGCTGGGGCTGATCCAGCGCTACCATCCGGTGATGATGACCGGCACGCCGACCCACTTCCAGATGCTGGCCGAGCATCCAGCGCTCGCTGGCTATGACGTGTCGAGCCTGCGCTTTGGGATGGCCGGAGGAGCGGGCACCACGCCGGAGACGATTCAGCGCATCACCGAGCGGCTGGGGATCGAGGCGCTGGTGAACGGGCTGGGGATGAGCGAGGCCGGCTCCGTCGCGCATACCGTGCCGTCCGACCCGCCCGCCATCCACGCGACGACTGTGGGCCGTCCAATGCCCTGGCTCCAGACGCGGCTGGTGGATCCCAACACGGGCGCCGACGTGACGCCAGGTAATCCGGGCGAGCTGTGGATCCGCGGCCCAGGCGTGATGAAGGGTTACTTCCGCGACGCCGAGGCGACTGCCGCGGCGCTCACACTTGATGGCTGGCTGCGCACTGGCGACCTGCTGCGGCTGGGCGACGATGGCTGTCTGCGGTTCGTGGGGCGGCTGAAGGAGATGTTCACCGTCGGCGGCTTCAACGTGTATCCGGCGGAGGTCGAGCGCGTGCTGACACAGCACCCTGCGGTGGCGGAGTGCATGGTGGTCGGAGTGCCGGATACACGACTGGGCGAGGTGCCGTTCGCCTTCATTCGCCTGGCGCCCGGCGCAGCATGGACCCCAGAGGAGCTAACGGCATTCTGCGGTGAGCGGCTGGCTGGCTACAAGGCGCCGCGGACCTTCCACGTGGTCGAGAGCTTTCCCACGTTGGCCTCTGGCAAGCGCGAGCGTCGGCCGCTGGTGGAATTCGCCCGGCAGATAGCTACTGGAGAGGCCACGCAGACGCCATCCGGCGGGTGGATGATGAAGCTACCGAGTGCGAATGCGGGCATTGAGTGAAGTTCCTCACCCCCAGCCCCTCTCCGTGCGCGGAGAGGGGAGCCAATCGGCGTGAGGGGCTGACAATCCCAGCATCCAACTACATGCGGGTGTCCACCAGACGCCCCTACGAACTGGTCCGTTCAGATGACTGTAGGGGCGATGCATGCATCGCCCGGCGGCATGAAGAGTCCTTCCCCCGACGGGGAACCCTTCTCCGCCCGCGGCGAGGGAGGGTCAGGCGCGAATATAAGCCACACGGCCCACCTGTTTGGGCAGGCGTCCAGACCTCACCTAGCCGCCTGCGCTGTCGTGGAAGATTACGCGCCTGCCGCACGGCGCCGGAGGCCGAGAACGACGAGGAGCAGACCGATCACACCGACGATGGGCCCCACCACCACGAAGATCATTTGGCCGCTCATCACGCTCCCGCCCAGGATATTGAGCCCCTGCAACGTCCACACCGTGCCGACGAGGATCGCGATAACCCCGAGGACGAGCCAGAACCACCGCATTGACCTTCTCCTCACTCGCTGCTACTTGCCTCGTGCCAACGCGTGCAACAGTGCGCCGTGCGGTCTGTCTCGGTTGTCCACGTCGGCGAAAGGGCACACCTTGCATATACTACCGCCGTCAGTTACAGGCAAGCGTATGCGCGCCCAGGTAGATCCTGAGCACGTTGCTGATGCAGGTGGACCTCCATCGCCCCACGACCGAGCGCAAAGATGCAGCGGGCTCGCGCGGCAGATGCATGGCGGAGGTATCGAGGGGGAACCGATTGGCACGGCGCGGCGTCGGTTCAGGCAGAGGGCACAGCGCCGGAGCATGGGGTAGGGCGGCCGCAAGCCGCCATCCGGCGCGGGTGCCTTCCGCTTTGCCCGGCGCCGCCTGGCACACTGGCTTTGACGCTCAGCCGCACCCGATGGTACACTCGGACGGCCAGACGGCAACCGGTGGCTCGCCTCAACCGTATTCGCAGCGACGGGCCTGAGTCAGCGGCGCCAGATCTGCGTCTCCCCTCGGCGCGTAGGGGCGTCCACCGGACGCCCTTTGCGGTAGGGCGTGGGGACCTTCCACGCGGCGCTGGCGAGGCTGGCCTCGCGACTACACTCGGTCCTGAGGTTGGCGCGTTCGGTTCGGTAGTGCATCTGTGGTTAGAGCGTGCGCAGCACGTCCCTACAGGTAGATATCATCCTCGTTTCTCAGGAGCGTATCGGGCATGAATGACACGATGACCGCGACGATCCGCCGGCTGATGAATACGTTCATCGCCTTCTTTCTGATCATCAGCGGCGTCGCGGCCTACGTGCAGGTCGCCAACCAGGCGTTTTACAACGGTCCGCTGCTGGCTGGCGGCAACTACGAGACGCTGGCCCGCAAGTGCCCGCCAGTGGATTCGCCGCTGCGGGGGCGCATCTTGGATCGCAACGGCAACGTGATCGCCCAGACGGTGCCCGACGACGCGAAGAGTGGGGATCACGTCTGCGGCTACCACCGCGTGTATGCGCAATGGGTGGTGGACTCCGGTCTCGCACCGCTGGTCGGCTACTATTCGTACGCCTACGGCGCGGGCGGGCTGGAGCAGTACTTCAACAACGATCTCTCGGGCAACAGTCTTGCTGCGGTGATTCCGCTTCGAGATCAGGTCAAGGCCAAGCTGCTGCACACGGCGCAGTACGGCAACGACATCTATCTGACAATTGACAAGGGTGTGCAGCAGAAGGCGGCCAGCGTCTACGAGTCGTCGGCGATCCACGGCGGCCAGACCTGCCAGCACGTGGACAACCCGCCAGGCAGCATCACGGTCGAGGATCCCACTACGGGGCAGATCCTGGCGATGGTCAGTTTCCCCAGTTACGACCCGAACAAGATCATGCAGGCCGACTCGCTCGACGCCGACACACGCCAGGCTGGTCAAGCCTACTGGGGTAGGCTCAACAGCGACCGCGGTCTGCCGCTGCTCAATAGGCCCACGCAGGGCCTCTACGTACCCGGCTCCAGCTTCAAGGCACTGACGCTGATCGCCGGCCTGGACTCTGGCAAGTTCTCGCTGGATACGCCGTTCGCCTTTAACGACGCGACCGACTTCAAGGTGCCCAGCGGCAAAGACATCCCCTGGTTCGACTATCAAAACGGCACCTGGAACGGCATCCTCGACAAGAACTCGTTCCCAATCACGACGGCACAGGGCTTCGCCTACAGCGACAACCCGATGTTCGCGCGCGTGGCCTGGGATACCGGCAAAGACACTTGGCTCGATTATGCGCGTAAGTTCGGCATCGCGACGCCTGGCACCGACGGGCCAGCGGTGCCGTTCGACGGACCAGCAGCGCGCAGCAGCGCCTACAGCGCCATCAGCAACGGCAAGCCGACCGAGTTTGGCGGCGATCTCTTTGCCGACAGCGGCTATGGCCAGGGCCAGCTCTTGATCTCGCCGTTGACGATGACCGAAATCTCCGCAGCGGCGGCGGCCAACGGCTACCTCTATGACCCGCACGTAGCAATGAAGATCGTCGCCCACGGCCAGAGCGCCAAAGACGTGTTGCCCAGCGGCGACAAGATCGCTTTCGGCGGCGGGCCAGTCATGCAGCCACAGACAGCCGCCTCGGTGCGCCTGGCGATGTGGGACGTGGTGAGCTTCGGCACCGCGTTTTACAGCCATCATCCCGGCACCGGCCAACGCCTGGTGGATACCAACACGCATATCGGTGGCAAGACCGGCACGGGGCAGGTTACGGGGGGCGATCCGCAGGCCTGGTTCATCTCCATCGCCCCCGACGATCAGGCGCCGGGTGGGGGCTCGGCGAACTGGGCCATCACGGTGATGAAGGAGCACGGCAATGAGGGCGCGTGCCAGGTCTTCGTCGCCAACGACACGTACGAGTATCTGGTCAACCATCCGCAGAAGTAGGCGAGGAGAGATGGCAGATACTCGCGAGGGCCAGCCGATTGCTCCGCGGCGAGGGGCAAGGCGCCAGGCCACGCGGGCTGCCTACGCGGCCTGGGGACTCCCCTCGCCGCGCGGAGGGGCTCGGGGTGAGGGCGCCTGCTAGGGGCGGGGCATCCTGGGACCTTTGGCGCGGAGCGGCGTGCGGGGCGTGCTATACTGGGGCGCGAACGTCGGTGGGTGATGTCGGCGAAGTTCGTCGGGGCGCGATACGCGCCGAAGTGCGGGCGCGCCGGGGGGAGGGGCTATGGCAGGGCTCCAGGGGCGCATCTTCGGCGGCTACGAGCTGACTGCGCCACTTGGCTCCAGCGGCATCTGCGATGTCTATCGTGCGCGGCCGGTGCGCACAGCGGGCCGCGAGGCCGTGGTCAAGATCATCCATCCAGACCTCGCGCGCCAGCCAGGATTCCTGCCAAACTTCCGCCGCAGCACCCAGATGGCCGGGCGGCTGGCCAGTCACCCACACATCCTGCCGCTGCTCGCCAGCGGCGAGGAGTCCAGCTTCCTCTACCTGATCAGCCCGCTGGTCGCCGATGGCACGCTGAAAGACTGGATCGTGCGCGGCGGGCGACTGGGCGGGAGCGACGCTGGCCCGTTCTTCCGTCAGCTCTGCGATGCGCTGAGCTACGCCCACAGCCTCGGCGTCGTCCACGGCGATGTGAAGCCCAGCAACATCTATCTCTTCGAGGGGCGCCACCTGCTGCTGGGCGACTTCGGCCTGCTGTGGGACGTTGCGCATATGGATATGACGCGCCCAGGGGCTGGCACCGAGGCGGTCACGTTCGCGGCGCCGGAGGTGGCGCAGGGCCAGGTGTCGCAGGCCAGCGATGTGTATAGCGTGGGTGCGGTGCTCTTCACGGCGATCACTGGCCGCACCCCCTTTGCCGCCAACACGCCCGGCGAGATGATCGCCGCCCACGCGCGTCAGCCGGTGCCGAGTCTCGCGCAGGCTGCGTCCGGGCTGCCCCCGGAGATGCTCGCGCTCGACGGCGTGATTCAGCGCTCGATGACGAAGCGGCCCGGTGACCGCTATCCCTCGGCGGCGGCGGTTGCCCAGGCGATCGAGAACGTCACCCGCCAGGCGGCAGGCCCGCCCCACCCTGGTTTCGGCAACTGGGCGCCCACGCCAAACGGGTTCGGCGGCCAGAATGGTGGCGGTCCGCTGGCGGGAGCGCCCGTGCCGCTAGGTGGCATGCTTGGCGGAGGCGGAATAGGAATGGGAGCGGGAGGCCCGATGGCACCCGCCGGCCTCAGCCCGCTCGGCGGCGGAGGGCCAGGGCCCTTTGGCGGCCCTCCGCTTGGGGAGTCGGCGTTCGGCCCGCCGCAGCACGCGCCGCAGATGCCGTTCGCGGGGGCCGGAGCGCCCACCCCGCTGGGCATGCAGCCGCAGGCAGGAGGCGGCCTCCAGCCGCTCAACTTCCCGCCGTTGCCCGGCGAAGTGGACGCCAACATGGATCAGGGCCGCATCACGATCCGCGAGAATCAGCCACCCACGCAGCCCACAGCGCGTATGCCGCAGCCAGGAGCGGGGCCGTCGCTCGCCGCCCTCCCGCGCCCCGCGGCGGTCGAGCCGCCGCCGCAGCCAACGATGCGTGTCCCCGCGCCACAGCCACCAGCGCCACCGAGCGTCTGGCCGAGCCTGGATGGTCCGCCTGCGCCGCCGATGACTGCCCCGGCTGGGCGATCTAGCCTGTTTGGCGACGGCGACGGCGATGGAGACCCATGGGCGATGCCCGCGGTGCGTGTGCCGGCAGCCGCGCCCAACGGTGGTGGGTTTGGGGACTCCACTCGCATGCCCGCGGTGCGGCCCGATGGCGACCTGAACGCAAACGGCCAGCGTGCGGGCGCGATCAGTTTTCCGCCGATGGCCGACGACTCACGCGAGATGGAGATCTGGACCGGGGGCTTCACCGCGATTGGCGACGCGGCGGCGGGCGAGAGTGTCGAGATGGAGCGCCCCTTCTCGCCGACCGAGCTGGGCCTGCCACGCCTGACCAGCCCGGACTTGCGGGATCTGCCTCCCTCCTGGCAGGAGCTGGTGCGCGAGGCGCCACGGTACGGCATAGATGCGGGCAAGCCGGCCTGGCGTGATGAGACCAGCGCTGGTGAGAGCGCCGAATGGTCGGTCCAGGCTCCTGCATGGGGCTACGATGGCGAGAGCGAAGAGCTGGCTGCACACAACGGACAGCACGCGACGATGCGATCTTCCCGCGGGCGTAACAGCCGGCCAGTAGAGCCCATGGCCAGCGAGGAGGAGCTGGACTGGGCGGACGACAGCATCTGGAGCAGTGGCGCAGCGGACGCCATGGGCCAGCCGCGGCGGCGCTGGCCGCGACGCGTTGCGCTGGTGCTAATGCTGGTGCTGGTGCTGAATGCCGCGGGGCTGGCGGTGTTGCGTCCGGATCTCTGCCCGATCAGCCAGTGCCAAGCTGTCAGTGACACCGCACATCAGTATTTGCCATTCCTCGGCCAGGCGACGCCGGCATCAGCGGTCGGCGAGCTGCCGCCAGCGGTGGCAGTCACCGTTCCGACGGGCAGGTCGGCCAGCGCAGTGGTCACCTTCAAGAGTGTCGCGGGTGGTGCGATCACCTGGTCTGCTCGCAGCGACCTGAAATGGCTGACGATTAATCCGGTGACGGGTTCGCTGCAGCCGGGAGATAGCGCGATGCTCACGCTGACCGTCAACGCTACCGACATTAAGCCAGGCGCCTACTCTGCCACGTTGACGATCACCGCCAGCGGCCAGACTATCAAGGTTCCCGTCACGATCACCGTGAAGTAGCAGCGCGCGTGCCGCACAGGCAGGCGGTGGGTGCGCGTCACCCCCACAGGATTCGCGCGGTGGCCGTTCCCGTGCAGGGCATGGTATAGACCTAAGAGAGCTGCGAGCGGGAACGCAGATGGGCCTGAGCGAGAACCAATGCGGGAGTGGGAGCGCCACATGCGATACGTCGCCACCATCGGCGGCCGCAAACATGTCGTCGAGATCGAGGAGAACGGCCATATTCGCCGGGTGGTGGTGGATGGCCGTGAGCTGGCTGTGGACTGGCGGCTGGTTGGCGCACCGGGCGAGCCAGCCGTGGCGGAAGAGCGTGCGCGCGCGGCACACTACAGCCTGCTGATCGGCAACCAATCGTACGATGCCTTTGCCCGTCCAGTGCCCACCGAGGAATCCACCGAGCGCGCCATCGAAGTCCACATCCACGGCTATCCATATGTGGTGGAGGTGCGTGACGAGCGCACCGAGGCGCTGGCGCAGCTCTCGGGCGGCGCGCACGCGGCGGGTGATGCTGCGATCCGCGCGCCGATGCCGGGGCTGGTGGTCAATGTGTTGGCCGAGCTGGGCACGGAGGTGCAGCGCGGCCAGACAGTGGTGGTGCTGGAGGCCATGAAGATGGAGAATGATCTCCAGTCGCCGCGCGCGGGCGTGGTCAAGGATGTGCGCGCGGCAAAGGGCCAGACGGTCGGGCAGGGCGAGGTGCTGGCGGTAATCGGCGACCCGGCCGGCGCCGCGCCAGCGGAAGACGAGGAGGAATAGCCGCCAGCCGCCATTGGACTCAGCTCGCCTGGGGGTGCATCTGGCGCAGCAGCTCCACCACCGCGTCGAATTGCGCGTCTGTGAGTGCTGCGATCAGCGTGCTCACGACCTCCTCGCGGTGGTACTGCACCTCTTCGGGCGGTGGGATGACGCCCTTGACCGAGGCGGCCGCGGCTCGTGACACCGGCTCCAGCCCAACGTGCAACGTATCGGCAATCGCGACGAGTGTGTCAATCGTCGGCGAGCGGCGGCGATCCACCCGCGACGTGACGTAGCGGCTGAGCGCCTCGCGCGAGATGCCTGAATGACGCTCCAGGTCGGAATAGGAGTGGCACGGCGACGTGGGATTGGCG
>DASUBU010000264.1:0-15000 GCA_035763125.1 Ktedonobacterales bacterium | reverse complement strand
GCGCCGCCTGCCCCATAGATCACCGCGTTCTTCTTCCCCAGCAGCATCGTGAACCTCCTCGCTGGTAGCATGGTCGTGTCACTACCGGTGCGGCCGGTGGGTAGACCGCACGACCGTTCAGGCTCCGGGTAAGCAAACATGTACTGGTTTGGCCAGCGCCGCCGTCCGTGTCGTACATAGCGAGCGACCATAGCGAGCGACGATGCCGCCACACGGCGAGCAGCGGATGGCGCGCCGCGTGACGGTGGCCAGACGCAGGCCCTCGCCAAACCCGCACGCCAAACCCGTAGCGCCCACGCCGCCGCCGATACCCCTCGGTACACCTCGGTACACCACTGCGCTTCGTCCACCAGATCATGTCGCCGTACCTGGACACCTGGACTCCGCGCACCGCGCACCGCCGTTGGACGTGGAACAACTGTCTGAGCGCCTGAAACGCGCCCAACTCAGCCAGCCTGTGAGGAGCATGGTGCGCCGATCCAAAAGCCAGGCCTGTTGTGATCTTGTTCGATCGTGCTCATTGTAGTCGGCTTGCCACACGCGTCTCGTTCACACGGCGTCGTTCCTTCATGACGCCCGAATGCCGCATGCGTTTACAAGCTGCCTATGGATGCGGCCCTCGCGGCGCCGAAATCGCCGTAGGATGTTTACCGCTGTTGAGGAACGACGCAGTGGGCATATCCCCTTCTTGTGGTCAACGGAGAGAGGATTGACCTTCAAGCTCCTTGAATGTATACATTCAGGCGATCCAGACGGCGGCCACGAGACTGGGACAGGGGGCGTCGGCGAAGAACGGGTCTTTGGACTCGATCTCGAGAATCCCTGGATCGTGGAAGCGTTTGTGGCTGTTTGGCTGGGGTTGGCGGCAGCGATTCTTCGCTTGGGGTGCCTCGCCTGGGCTGCAACGCTGGGCGTCGCACTTGCCGCCTCACTGCTGGACGTTGCAGAGGCGGGCCGCCAGGCGGCCGAAGCCCACCCAGTTCTTGTTACCCTCGCGGTCCTGGTAGCGCTCGCTCACCTGGCGCTGGTGATTCTCGCCGGCAGTGTTCTGGCGAGAACCTGGCAGGAGCAGACGTCCTCCTTCGACGAACTTGCGACGACTGCTACGCCGCGCTGGGTCGCTCATCCGTTACAAAATGTAAGAGGCAGGCAATGCGGGTGAGTGAAGCGGCGGGTAGACATGCGCATGCGATGGGGACGCCTCAACCCCGCCGTGCGGGCCGCGCTGGGCCTGCTGGCGCTCGCGCTGGCGCTGCTGCTGGCCGATGCTGCCTGCTATCAGGTCACACTGCCCGTCACGCTCGACGTGCGCGAGAGCGCCGCCACGCTGCGTGTTGGCTCGCAGACACTCGCGTTTGCCGTCACGGGCCATCCAATTGCGTTTCAGCTCGCGCCGCACGATCCCCTCATCCACGAGTATCAGCTCGACGACACCGACGCCACCAACAACCTCACGCTCGATCTCACCTATCTCGCGCGCATCGCCCCCTCGCCCTACTATCGCTTTCAGACCTGGATGCGCGATCTCGACGGCACCAGCCAGTGGCGTGACGTGCGCATCACGGCGGGCGGGCGCTCATTGGCCAATGTCGCCACGCCGACCAATGGCCAGCGTTGGACGCTCGCGCCACCCGTCGCTGGCCAGCCGCTCAGCATCGCTCTCGCCTTGCAGCGCCCCGAGACACCCCGCGCGCTCAGTTTGGAGACCGATACCGGCGATCACTACTTGATCACCCTCGACCGCAACAATCGGCGCGTGAACGTCATTGCCAGCGGACCAGATATGGCGGCCGACCGGCTCGTCGCGAGCGCATTCTTCCCCGAGGACGCCGGCCCCTTCGCCGCGATGGTGCTTGACCTGCTCGTGCGCGCGCTCTTCTGGGCCGTGCTGCTGCTCCTGCTCGTGACCGCCGGAGACGCCTACCTGGCACTGGTGCGCATTGCGCTTGGGCAGTTGGCGGGCGGGCGGATATCGAAGGCCTGGCTGGTGGCGCGCGGACGGTGGCGAGAGCGCGACGGGGGAGAGCCGCCACGTTGGCGGCGAGGGATCTCCGGCGTAGCGAGCGGCCTGCGCGAGTGGGCCTCAAAGCGGGGCTTCTGGTCACAACGGCCACCGGCGCTGGCCGCAAACGGGAGCGAACGCTCGCGGCCGGCGACGGGGGTTTGGAGACTGGGGAGCGCGGCGCTGGACGAGGCGCAGCGCTTGGCGCGAAGACGCTGGCAAACGCTGACGGCGGCCCTGCACCCGCTCGCGCTGGCGGCGCTGGCCGGCTCGCTGGCCCTCACCGGCTGGATCGCCCGTGTCGAATATGGTGCGGCTCCCCACATCTACGACGCCTCCGCCTACCTCTTCATGGCGAAGGTGTATGCCGCGGGACGCCTCTGGGCGCCGACACCGCCCACGTCCGTCGCCGCCCATTTCCCCGGCCCCTTCATGGTGCAGTTCCAGGGCAAGTGGTTCGCGCACTACGTCCCCGGCACGTCGGTCGCGTTGGCCCTCGGCCTGAAAGCCGGTCTGCCTTGGCTCGTCGAGCCGCTGCTGGGCACGCTCGCGCTACTCGGCATCGGCCTCATCGCCGCGCGCCTCTACGATCGGCGCACGGCGACGCTGGCCGTCTTGCTGGGCACGCTCTCGCCCTTCTATACCTTCCTCGCCGCCAGCTACATGAGCCATGCCGTCACCCTCTGCCTTCTCGTCTGGGGCTGCTGGGCGGTGCTGCGGTTTGCCCAGGGCGGTCGCGGCTGGCTGCTGCCGTTCGCCGCGGTGTGCTTCAGCGCCGCCGCTCTCACGCGCGAGCTGGTGCCGCAGCTCTTCGCCGTGCTGGTGGTGCCAGGACTGCTGCTGCTCTCGCGCCGGAGGCTGCGCCAGGTGCGCCCGAAGCTGCGCGACTGGGGCCTGCCGCTGCTGGCCACGCTCAGCGTGATCTTGCTCGCCACCTGGCTCCAGCTCCTCTACAACGCCGCCCTCACGGGAGATCCGCTCATCACCACGCGCGCGCTCTTCGATCCCAGCGACCACTTCGGCTTCGGCACCGGCGTCGGCTTCTACGGGCGGCATACGCCTGCCGCTGGTCTTGTCAACCTTGACGAGCTGCTGACCAGCCTTGCCATTGATCTCTACGGCTGGCCGTTCTACCTCACGCTGGCTCCGCTGGCGATCCCGTTCCTCACACGCCGCGCCCGCCTGCCGGATTGGCTGCTGCTCGGCGCCGCGGCCGTGATGACCGGCGCGTACATCGGGTTCTTCTATCACGGCATCTACCTCGGCCCGCGCTTTCTCTACGAGACGCTGCCCTTCCTGCTGATGCTCTCGGCGCGCGGTGTGCTCAGCTTGGGCGCTGCCGGCCGTGCGGCCGCCGCGGCGGTCCGCCGCTGGCTGATTCCACTTCCCGCCGGCAGCGGTAGCGGCCCAAGCGCCAAACCCTCACTTCGCGCCTCTGTTCGGCCAGTCCGCAGCGTCGCCGCGCCGCTCGCCATCGCCATCCTGCTCGCCTGCGGTCTGCTCTATTACTGGCCGCGCCAGCTCGAATTGCACGCGCACTTCACCGGCCTGCCGACCGGGCATCTCGTCGCCCTCGACGCGATCTACTCCCCGCCGGTCCACCATGCGGTGGTCGTCACCACAGATGCTCAGCTCTACGGCTACACGCTCTTCGCCCTCAACGACCCGTTCCTGCGCGGCGACGTGGTCTACGCGTACAGCGGCGGTCCCGGCAACCTCGCCGACCTGCGCCGCGCCTTCCCCGGCCGCCAGCTCTACCTGCTGCTCATCTCGCCCACCGGCTCCGTCACCTACGTGCCGCTGTAGGTACATACTCTCTCACGGCTGCATCGTGCAGCGTCTCACGGACGCCCTCCACTGCGTGATTCCCACACAGCCTGCACGGAAGGACCGCGCGACCAGACGAGCCTGCGATGCGCGGCCTGGGCACTGCTGCTCGACCACACGGCAATCGTGGCGCCAACACTTGACAACTAGTATCCCTATCCGTATACTCTGTCACGTATATACGCTTACAGAGATTCGTCAGCAAGTATCTGGGTGGCGAATCTCACCGGGGGAGTGGACAATGACCAAGCGCAAAGTGAGTAACCCGCTCGCGCTGGCGGTGCTGGCCTGCCTATGGGAGCGCCCCATGCATCCCTACGAGATGGCGACGACGTTACGCGAGCGTGGCAAAGATCAGAGCATCAAGCTCAACTACGGCTCGCTCTACACCGTGGTCGAGGCGCTGCAGCAGCACGGGCTCATCATCGCGCAGGAAACCGAGCGCGCGGGCCGACGGCCTGAGCGCACCGTCTATCGCCTCAGCGATGCTGGTCGCGTGGATCTCATTGATTGGATCAGCGAGCTGCTCAGCACGCCAGCCAAAGAGTACACCCACTTTGAGGCCGGCCTTTCGCTCGCCGGCGTCCTGCCACCTGAGGATATCGCCGCGCTCCTCGAGCAGCGGTGCCGCATCCTGGAGCTCGAGATCGCGCAGATGCGCCACACGTTGCAGTTCGTCCAGCAAGGCGGCCTGCAGCGGATATTCGTCATCGAGAGCGAATTCGTGCTGGCGATGCGTGAGGCGGAGCTCGCCTGGACCCGCAAGCTGGCCTCCGAGATCCGGTCAGGCGAGCTGGGGGATCTCGCCGAGTGGACCGCCCGGCATGACGCCATGGACGAGCAGAGCAGGGAGCTTACCGGGGCCAATAAGGCTGGGACCGAGGAGGAAGGGGCGGAGGAGTAGCCCACCGCCTCGGTAGGGCGAAACGCGGGGGGCGTTTCCCGCATTGACCAGACAGATAAACGAGGTTACAGAAGTGAAGACTATAGTACATCCTCCAAACGGCCATCCCACGACATCAACGGTTGGCAGCGGCGGTCTCGTCATGCGGGCTGTTCCGACAATCCCGAAGGCCAGCCGATGGCTCGCGCTGGGCGCCGTCGTCGGCCCAGTCCTGTTCACGCTTGCGTGGCTGGTGCTTGGGATCCTGAGTCCCGGCTACACCGCCTGGGGCATCCGATTCGCGCCGTACTCGCCCATCGTCCAACCCATCAGCGGCCTGGGCCTCGGGCCCACTGCGCCCTTCATGAACGCTGCCTTCGTCCTGGGCGGGTTCTTCCTCCTGATCGGTGTCGTCGGCATCCTTCACAGCATCACGGAGATTGGTGCCGTTGGACGCTGGAGCTGCATCGTGCTGCTCGCGCTCTCGCCGCTCGGCATGATGATGGACGGCATCTTCACATTGCAGTCGTTCTTCCTGCACTTCGTGGGCTTCGCGCTGGGCACCGGGTCGCTGGTGCTGAGCTTCCTCGTCACCGGATTGGTGCTCCGCGGCGTCCCACGCTGGCGACGACTCGGAAGCTGGCTGCTGCTGGCCAGTCCACTGACGCTGGCGTTGCTGGTGCTATCCCAGGCGACCTTCAGCGAGGCCGCGATCATGGCTGGTCAGGGAGTGGCCGGTCTGACGGAACGTCTACTGGTCGTCGAGGCGCTCACCTGGTTCGTGGCGCTGGGCCTGCTGGCCTTTCGCCGTTCATCATAGCTCATTTGCTGTTGAAGTGCGTAAGAAGGAGAGAGGTTCCATGGCGATCCAGCCAGCCGCGCCACACGGCTCGGGCCTGCTAACCAGCTCGCCGCCCGTTGTGGAGGCCGAGGGGCTCAGGAAGATGTATCGTGGGGGCGTCGAGGCGCTCAAAGGCGTCAGCTTCGGCGTTAGCCCCGGCTGCGTGTTCGCGCTGCTCGGGCCAAACGGCGCCGGCAAATCCACGATTGTGAAGATACTTACGACGCTCTCCCGGCCGACCACCGGCCGCGCCAGCATCGCCGGTCACGATGTCGTGCGCGAGCCCGAGCGTGTGCGGCGCGTGATCGGCCTCGTCGCGCAGAAGTCGGCGGTGGACCTGGAGGCCACGGCTGCCGAGAACCTGGCGCTGCAAGGCCAGCTCTACGGTATGTCTGGCGTCGAGCTGCGGCGGCGTGTTTCTACTTTGCTCGAACGCTTCAACCTGACCGACGCACGCAACCGTATCGCGCGCACACTCTCCGGTGGCATGCAGCGCAAGCTCGACGTGGCGATGGGACTGATCCACCAGCCACGGGTGCTCTTCCTGGACGAGCCGACCACTGGCCTGGATCCCGAGGCGCGTGCGGACATGTGGCGCGAGATCGCGCGGCTGGCGCGCGAAGACGGCCTGACCGTGGTGCTGACGACACACTACCTGGAGGAGGCTGACCACCTGGCGCAGCGCGTCGCCATCATAGATCACGGGCAGATCGTCGTCGAGGGGACACCTGAGGGCCTGAAAGCAGAGCTGCGGGGCGACGCCATCCAGGTGGAGCTGGCCGGTGGCTTGCCTGAAGCCAGCATTCGCGCGGCGCTCAGCAGCCTGGATGACATGCTCCGAGAGGTCGTCATAGACGGCCGCAGCCTGCGGGCGCGAGTAGATAGCGGCGCAAGCGCGCTGCCCACGGTGCTCGCCGCGCTCGACGCCGCCGGCATCCGCGCCGCCACAGCCACCGTCGCCCGGCCATCGCTCGACGACGTGTACCTGCGCTACACCGGGCGCTCCTATTCGCAAGCAGAACATCAGGAGACCATCCGATGACCCTCGCTGTCGCCAATTCCTCCCAGATCACCGCCCGCTATCTGCGCGCGTTTCTGCGCCAGCCCTATTACATCGTGGGCACCCTGGTGCAACCGGTCATCTGGTTGTTCCTCTTCGGCCAGCTCTTCCAGCGCGCTGTGGAGATCCCTGGCTTTACCACTGGCTCGTACATTTCCTTCCTCGCGCCGGGCATCGTCGTCATGACGGCGATGCTCTCCGCGGGCTGGAGCGGCACGAGCTATGTCATGGATATGGATCGTGGCGTAATGGACCGCTTTCTCGTCTCGCCCGTCCGCCGTGGGGCGCTCATTGGCGGCCAGCTCGTCTACCAGGCCGGCATGGTGCTGCTGCAATCGCTGATCATCTTGGGGCTGGCCTACCTGGCTGGGGCGCGGTTTGCCGGCGGCATTGCCAGCATCATCATCCTGTTGGTCTGCACGATGGTGCTCGGCACGGCGTTCGCCGCGTTCTCCAACGCGCTCGCGCTGCTGCTGCGCAAGCAAGAGTCGCTGATTGCGCTGAACGTTACGCTGGTGCTGCCCTTAACGTTCCTCTCCACCACCCTCTTGCCGGCGAACGTCATGCCCCAGTGGATGCAGGACTTTGCCACGTTCAATCCCGTCAATTGGGCGGTTGAGGTGGGCCGCCAAACGCTCAGCAGCAGCATTGATTGGTCGCTGGTAGGTGTGCATCTGGCCGAGCTGCTGGCGCTGACGCTCGTGTGCGCCTGGCTCTCCACCCGCGCCTTCCGTGCCTACCAGCGCTCTGTTTGAGCTGTATCGTGTCCTGCCTGGAAACAGACCAGGCAAGACCAACGCGACATCCCGCTATACGAGATGCCTCCAGTCCGGTGATGGGTTTTACAGCCCATCAGCCGTGGATCTGGAGGCATCTCGGGTGTCGCGTTGGAGGTACTCGTTCGCTGCTTAGCGCACGGTTGTGCCCCAGTTGCTGGCCTCGATGGCCGAGATCAGGGCCGCGTTGGAGGGAGTCTTCTCCATCACGCCGAGCAATTGCTGGATGGCCTGCGTCGGCGGCAGGTCAGCCAGGCGACGGCGCAGCATGGTGGCCGCCTTCAGCTCATCCGGCGAGAGCAGCATCTCCTCGCGTCGCGTGCCGGACTTCACGGCGTCGATCGCCGGGAAGAGGCGCCGCTGCGACAGCTCGCGCGAGAGGTGCAGCTCCATGTTGCCGGTGCCCTTGAACTCCTCGTAGACCACGTCATCCTGCCGGCTGCCTGTATCCACCAGGCAGGTGGCAAGGATCGTCAGGCTGCCGCCCTCTTCGAGGTTGCGCGCGGCGCCGAAGGCTCGGCGGCCGGTGTCGAGCGCCTGGGCGTCTATGCCGCCGGAGAGTGTCCGACCGGCTCCGCGCGAGGCGAGGTTCTCGGCGCGCGCGAGGCGCGTCAGCGAGTCGAGCACCATGAAGGCGTCTTTGCCGGATTCGGCGACTCGCTTGGCACGCTCCACCGCCACCTGAACCAACCAGGCGTGACGCTGGGTATCTTCGTCGAAGCTGGCGGCGAAGACCAGCCCGCCGCGCGGCTCGAGCCGGGCACGCAGGTCGGTCACCTCTTCGGGGCGCTCGCCGACGAGCACGGCCATCACAACCGCATCGGGGTAGCCCTTCAGCACAGACTCAGCGGCCTCGCGGATCAGCGTCGTCTTGCCGGTCTTGGGCGGCGCGACGATCAACGCGCGCGAGCCGAAGCCGAGCGGCGCGAAGAGATCAATGATGCGCGCCGAAACCGGAAGCGGGTCTTGCTCCAGCCGGATCCGGCGGTCGGGGAAGCTAGCCGTCAACTGCTCGAAGACCGGCCGCTCGTGGAGCTTGGCTTCCTCGACCGGCTGGCCGTTGACGGTCTCCACGGCGACCAGCAGCTTGCGGATGCCGCGCTCTTCGGCGCGCCCCGTCAGCTCGTCGCCCGAGCGCAGAGCCAGGCGGCGGGCCTCTTCGGGGTTGATTCGCGCAACGGATTGGAGCGTGCGGCCATCCAGCAGCTCGGCTGGGCTGAGACCGGCGCCACCACCGAGCCAGACCAGCCCCGCAACCTCGACGGTCGGAGCGCCCGGACGTGGCGTCAGCTGGTAGGGCGGCTCGGCCGTCGCAGCGCCAGGACCGTAGCCACGACCATACTCGCGCGGCTGCTGCTCTCGCGTGCCGCGGCCGCCGTAGCCGCGACCGCCAAAGCGGCGATCGTGCGGAGGATGCACGGCGCCACGGCTTGGCATGCCGCGGCCGGGCGCGCCCTGCTCGCGATAGAGATCCTGCCGCGGTCCGCGACCCGGCGCAGGCGGCGCTCCACGCGCGGGACGCGGCTCATTATAGCGCCCGAAGCGGCCGCGCCGGGCACCCTGTGGCGGCGCTTCGCCAGCGGCCCCTTGGGGACCGAGATAGGCGCTGGGGTAGGGCTCGTAGGGATTGTACGGGCCGTAGGGCTGGCCCGCCTGGGTATGAGGCTGTTGTTGCTGCGCGGCGGTGCCGTTCTGGCCCTGGCCGCCGTTTTGCCCTGGCGCATAGGGTGGCTGGCCCGAGGGCGCGGGCTGGCCGCGCCCTCCCGGGCTGTAGGGAACCGGGCCGCGTCCGGGCTGATGCTGACCACCGGCACGGCCTTGCCCTGGAGGATACTGCGGCTGGCCGCCGCGCTGACCGCCTGGAATGTGGGGTGCAATGCCCTCGCGGCCACGGCCCTCTTGATTGCTCCAGCGCCGTCGCAAGGGACGGATACCCACATCAGAGGCCGTGCGGCGCAGGATGCCATCAGGTCCCGGCTCGGCCATCTCTGCCGCTGGCTCGCTCGGCGCGCTGTGCGACGGCTCACCTGCGGGCTGCTCGGCCGGAGTCTCAGCGGCTGGCGCTGCCTGGCTCTCGGCTGGCTCATCGAGGGTACGGCCGCTGCTTCCCGCGCGACCGAAGCGATAGGGCCGACCAGTCGAAGCGCCACTGCCCGGAGCGGAGCCTGCCTCGGCTGCGGTGTCAGACTGGCGCACAGCAGACAACTTGGCGACCGGCGCGGTTTGCTGCGCCGCGGCTTGCTCGCCCGTCGCGGGGGCCTCAGCGCCGGCATTCGCCCGGCGGCGCCCGACACGTGGTCCACTTGCGCGCCGTGGCTTGCTCCCGCTGCCAGGCGTACCGTCTTCGCTGGTGACGAGCTGATCGCCGCTGGCAGATGGCTCGCTCGCGGTGCGGCTCGTGCGGCGCCGCTGTGTGGGGGCGGCTGCCGGCTGGCCGTCATTGCTGACGGCAGAAGCCTCTGCGGCGGCACCTTCGGTCAAACCCGCGGCAGTGTCGCCAGGGGGTGTGCGGCGCGTGCGCCGGCGAGCGGCGGCAGAGGGAGCCTGCGCGGCGAGGCTATCGGCGGCGACGGGCGCCTGCGCCTCAGCGGCGAAGGGCTCGGTCTGCTGGGTCGGCGTCTGGCGCCGCGACCGCCGGCGGGGGGTTACAGATTCCTGGTCTTCTGGCACACAGGCCTCCTGGATGACGACGGGGTATCGCTTACCACGTCTACTATGGAGCGAGTCCACGCAGCTTCTGCATGGCTAGGGCACGTCTGGATATCGAGCAACAGGCTCCGCACGAGGCGCAGGCGGGGCACCCCGCCGAGCGGGATGCGAAACGCCTTCCGTTCGGATCGGCCTGCGTCACGCGAGCCCTGCCAGCCACTCGGGGCAGGCTCCAGCGAGATCGCGGACGCCGATCATCTCTTCGCGCGGTGCGCAAGCGCCTGACGGCACGGGCACAACCCGTTCAGCGCCGGGCTTCTCGCGGATTGTCGCGTCATGCGCTGACTTCAGCCTCGCTTGCGACCAGTCTTCATGGCGCTGGAACGGCGGATCAGGACACGAGACGCGCGACAACACTCGCGAGCAGGTCATTTCATATGGAAGAGCGCATACCGTTGGTCGTGAAGGAGGCGCGACTGGTGGGATCAAGACGAGCGGCGCCATCGCCTTCAGCCGCTGGCAGTGCGGCTCATCTCCTCATCACGTCAATCCTATACTGTTCGTTACCAAGGGCCTCACCTAGCCCAAATGGGCTTGCGTTCGCGTGGGAGGCGCGACGGGAGCCGGTGTGGAGGCCGTCTCTCACTATCCGGCGAGATTTGAAACGACATCACGCGCGCGGGATGCATTCGGGCGCTGGCGCCCATCACACGAACGGGTTCCTCGATCAGGCTCCTCCCCGCGCAAGACACCCTTGGGGAGATGGCTGGGAAACTGCCAGCCGGCGCTGTCTGGGACCACAAACGCCGTGCCGTACGCGCTACGTGCTGCGGTCTTTGCGTCGTGCTCCAGGCCGATACCGCTCAACGAGCGGCCCTCAAATCCTCGCGGGCAACCATGCACAATCTGCCGCCACCAGCGTGACTACGCGCATTAACCGGCACCGCTGACAGCATAGCATGTGCTAGCACGAGTGTCAAACCGCGCATCAACCATCCCCAAAACGTCTCGGCGGGCCGCAGCCTCAGCAACCCGAGAGCCGCCTCGCCTCCCACCATCCAGTGGAATGGCATGGGGCGAAGGAAGTGGTCATTCTGCCGCTGTACCTCACTATCGCAACTCCTGGGCCGCCAGTCGTCACAGAGCACGCGCACGCCAGCACCCATGACGACGAGTGGCACTGCGTCTCGGCTGCACAGGCACGCCGAATGGGGTACCAGCGGGGTATGTACAGCGCTGGCCGTGCTGGCGACGCACGCGACAACGCGCCGCCAGCGGAACCGATCCGGTCGCCCGTTTTGTCGAGCGCGGCATCGGGTGCTGCTCAGCCCTGCGAAGAAGCCGCATCACGCGCGGCATTCACGTGGGCGCGGGCAAGTCGCCGTGCGATCGCGTCGGCAGGATCGGCGGCCGGCCAGAGCGGCTCCGCGGCGCTGACGGCATGGAGCGTGGGATCGGAGGCTCGCGCGACGCGCCGGACCTCGCCCTCGATCTCGCCCTGGCGTGCAAGGAGCTGAGCCAATCGCCCGCCCAGCACGGCGGTGTCGGAGGCCTGGGAGAGGGCACGTCGCTCGATGTCATGCAGGCGCGCGAAGAGTGCATCGCGCTCGGCGGCTGGCAGCGCGCCGAGGTCTTGCTCGGCCGCCCGTGCTTCGGCGGCCAGCTCATTGGCGCGCATGCCCAGGTCGCGCAGCACCGCGTCGGTTGTGGCCAGCAAGCGCCCCTGCTCGCGCACGCCCGCCGCGACACTCTCAGACAGCGACGCCGGCCCCCAGCCCGCGCCCATCGGCTCCGCCTGCGCACCGCGCGCGGCGAGCGCCTGAATCTGCTGGCCAAGCTGGACCAGCGCGGCCGAGAGGCCATCCAGCGGGCCATAGTACAGCCCTGGCTGGAGTGTGCGGACAGCGTCCACATCGCCCTCGCCCATGCGCCGCACAATGCCGGCAATCTCGGCGATCTGCGTGTTGATCCCCACACGCTCCTGTTCCAGCCGCGCCTGCGTCTCTTCGATCAGCGTGAAGCCATCCAGCAGGCGCGCCTGTTCGAGGGCTTGCGCAGCATGGGCTTCTCGCAGTCCATGCAGCTCGGCGAGCAGAGGGGCAAATGCCGTGCCGACGCGGGCGAGGCGGGCGCCAAGGGCGACGGCAGTGACGACCAGCAGCGCGGCCAGCAGGAGCGTGCTGGGCAGCCAGATGTCGAGCGCAGCGCCGAACTGCAGTGTGGCGAGCGTGCAATAGACCACTTCGGTGAGCGCGGCGAAGACCACCACGCCCCGCGCGGAGAGCAGCGCCCCGGCGACCACCGTCGGCATCACAAAGAGCACGAGCAGCAAATCGCGCGGGCCAAGCAGCCACGCGCCCACCGTTATCGCGACGAGATCGGCCAGCGGCAGCAACGTGCGCGCGAACTGCGCTGGCCCAGGCAGCGCGGACGCCGAGAGCAGCGCAGCCACCACGCCACAGACCACTACGCCCGCGCCAGCGCCGGCGGCATACACGAGCGCGTTGCTGGGCTGTGACGAGCGCAGCCACAGCAGAGCGCAGATAGCGCCGGCGAGCAGGCCCGCGACGATATGGGCGCAGGCGGTCCCGAGCAAGGCGGCGTGCCCAGGACCCGCGCGGCTCCAGAATCGCGCGTCGAGCGGATCGGCAGCCGAGCCGGACAGATCATCATCCAGGGCGAGCTGGGACACGTCGAATTTCACGAGAGGCCCACTCTTTCTTGTTCAGCGCGCTGAACAGACGCCGCCGCAGCTGGGGCATCGCCAGGACAGGCCGGAGACGCTACGCCAATCCATCAATCAGTAGCCAATCATCGCCAATTGCTCCGGTGACGGCGTCAGCGCCGCCGTGCGCCTATGGTATGGCGGACACGTCAGGCCAGCTCCGGCCTGCCGTCGTCTTACCTCATCCGCCGCTTGCCCAACCACAACCACCAGCATCTTGCACCAGGGAATCCCACGCGCCTTAGACGAGCCAGCCGCGCGTGAGGCCACAGCGGTATGCGCCGGCGTGAGAGCGAGCCGTGCAATGGGGGATGATGGTCGTCTGATGCGATGGCGACAGTATACGTGGTTTTCGCTTGCTCGTCCAGGCAGCTCGCGTTGAGAAATGCGTACACAAGTCGTGTGGATTGGACCCCTGGTGCCTGCTGTCGTCCCCGCTCTGTATTTCTCTCTCTCTTTACTTGAAGATGAATAGAGAGATACCGTAGCAGATCGTCATAGGGGGTGTGGATGGTGGGGATAGTCATCGCCCGCGCAGCGTGCCACAGGCCACCAAGCTCGGCGGGAAGCGCACTGACCGACGCTGCCCCGCGGCGCGCAACTGCTGGCGCGCTGTGGATGGCTGGCGGTATATAGGCGGGATAACTCAGCCATAGGTGGGGACGCTTGTGGACAATGTAACAAGCCCATCCACAACGTCCACGAGACATCCACGCCGCTATCCACAGCGTCGGTGGAAGGGGCGTGGCGTTCTCCACAGCGCTCTGCGGTTATCCACGCCGCTATCCACGTCAAGGGTGGATGGTCGCTGATAGTCGCCCGCGCCTCATCTCGCGGGGGTGCGCTTATGAGGCGTGTGCTGGACGGTCTGAAGCGGGGAGCGTCTGCTCACCGCGCTGCGGCTGATTGGTGATCGGCGTGCGGCTGGGGCTCTCATGCTCATCCAGCCCCAGGATGCTGATGAGGAAGATGAAGAAGCACGGCAGCCAGATCAGCGTCAGCACGATGATGGCGACACCCTTGAGTGCGACGTTGCCCAGCGGCGGCAAGATCATCGAAAGCATCACCCAAACCATCAGCGCCCAGGCGACCACCGCAGCCGCCAGCCACCGCCAGCGCAGACGCGGCGTCGTAAGCCGTTCCAGACGGACATCCATACGGTTCCTCCTGGTGTCGAACACTGGCACCACGCTTCGTCATACGGCATTTCGCGTGCCGTCATCAGGCTGGATTGGCAATCGCGTACATCAGACTCATCAGCGGCAGGGCAATCAACGGGAAGAACCAGGGCAGATCATTGCTGTTGAGGAAGAGCGCGATGGCGATGGCCGCCGCCATGATCAGCGCCAGCCAGCTCACCTGCACCGCTAGCCAAACACCCGCATGAGCGCGCGCCGCCGAGCGCAGGCAGAATCCCGCCGCCACGAGGCTGAGCGCCACGCCAGGCGCCACAGCCAGCGCCGTGATGCGGTAGCCGTCGGGGGAGTTGATCGAGAACGGCGAGCCGAGGATGGCGAAGGCCGTGGCGATCGCGCCCAGCAGGAAGGTGAGCGCCGGGCCGGCCAGCGAGAGGATGATCGCGACGATGCGCATGGCGTAATCTCCTCGCCGGGCGGATTTCCGTTCGCTCGGCCGAGGCCAGTATACGCCACGCCGCAAGGTCGGCATAGCTACACACCGTTGGCGCGCAGGCAGGCGTCGAGGTCCGCGATGGCCTGGGCGGTATCGCGATAGAGGATGGTGTGCAGGCCAGCGTCGTGCGCGCCCGCCACGCAGCGCGGGGCATCGTCGAGGAATACGATCTCGGCGGGCTGTAGACTCAGGCGCTGGCAGGTTAGCTCGTAGATGCGGGGATCCGGCTTGGCTATCCCCACCTCGTGCGAGTAGATGATGAGATCGCACATCTCGTCGAACCGATAGCGCCCGCACTCTCGCTCGCGCGCGCCGATGAAGCTGTTGCTCAGCAGCGCGGTGCGGTAGCGCGGGCGCAGGCCGGCGAAGTAGTCCGCTAGCTCGACGTTCAGCTCGCCCAGATAGACATTCCAGAAGTCGTCCAGGAATATGTCCGTCTGCGCGTCATCCATGCCCGTGGCGACCTGTAGCTCCGCGCGCCACTCCGCTTCCGTAAGGGTGCCGAGCGCTCCGTCTTTGCCTATGCTCGCAAGCCGCTGCCCCAACTCTGTGAGCCGCCGATCCAATTCGCCCGGGCCGAGCTGGAGCTGCGTATCCCACCTCGC
>DASUBU010000263.1:0-31761 GCA_035763125.1 Ktedonobacterales bacterium | reverse complement strand
AGTGCAGTGACGAGGAGAGGCAGCATGAAGTGTCTTCTTACCTCGGGGGGTGTCAGCAACGCCAGTATCCACCACGCGCTGGAAGCGCTGCTGGGCAAACCGATTGCCGAGTCCAGTGCCCTCTACGTTCCCACCGCGCTGCACGCCAATCCCAATGGAGCGGTCATGGTCGCCCGGTGTATCCGCGGAGAGGTCGGCAACCCCATCTCGCTGGCCTTCACGCCCGACGACTTCCACCCCATGTGCGGATTGGGATGGAAGTCACTCGGCGTGCTGGAGCTCACCGCGCTGCCCAGTATAGGTGAAGAGCGTTGGGTCCCGCTGGTCCAGGAGACTGATGCCCTGCTGGTGGAAGGCGGCGATCCCCTGTATCTGTGCTACTGGATGCGGCAGTCCGGACTGGCCGACCTCTTGCCCTCGCTGCGGCGCGAGGCGGTCTATGTGGGACTGAGCGCCGGGAGCATGGTGATGGCCCCCAGCATCGGGGAGGACTTCGTCGGCTGGAAGCCGCCCACCGGTGGCGATAGCACGCTGGGATTGGTGGATTTTTGCGACGTTTCCGCACCTGGATCACCCCGCCATGCCGGACAATTCCCTGGCCAACGCGGAAAGGTGGGCCGCCGGCATGCCGGTGCCGGCGTACGCGATTGACGATCAGACCGCCATCACAGTGGCGGACGGCGCCGTCGACGTCGTCTCCGAGGGGCACTGGAAGCTGTTTACCCGCGAGTAGGCTGGTGTGGCGCTGAGCCGTGCATGCTCCCATGGGGCTGAACCGCTCGTGCCGTGTCCACCGTCACGTCCCACTGGTCTTAAGGAGAGGTATCATGCCCACGCGCGCACAGATTCTCGACACCCTGGCGGCGTCGCAGACCGAGGTCCTGGCGTTCTTTCACGGGCTGAGCGCGGAAGACCTGGAGCGCCCGGCCACGGCGAGTGGTGTTCCCGGAGCCGCTCCGTGGCGCGCCAAGGATCATTTGGCTCACCTGGTGCAAAGCGAGCGCAACATCCAGCGCTTGCTGCGCCGTGTCCTCGCCGGCGAGCCGCGAGACGTTGTCTTGCGCAGTCAATATCCGGCGGGCATGCCGCTGCCGGGCGTTCTGGGCAATCTGAGTGCGCTGACCGCAGAGGAGGAGGAGCGGCTGGGGCTGGCCATCGCCCAGCTCACTCAAACCACCGTGAACGCGCACCAGGACGACACGCTGGAGAGCCTGGTAGCAGATTTCCTGGCGGCGCGGCAGGACACCGTGGACCTCCTGCACCAGTTCACCGATGAGCAGTTGGCCGCTCCGGTGCCCACGGTCGTTGGTGACGGGGTCGCCGGCGGCTTGTTTGCCGGGAGAGCAGGGCATGCAGTCGAGCACATGACCTCGATTGAGGAAGGATTGCGTCAGGGCGTTTAGACCGTCAGCCAGACAGTCGTGATGAGGAAACGTCTAGGAGAGGCCCCATGAAGCTTCTGCTCACGTCCAGTGGCATCAAGAACGCGAGCATCCACCACGCGCTGGAAGAGCTGCTGGGCAAACCGATTGCCGAGTCCAGCGCCCTCATCATTCCCACCGCGATCTACCCCTTCCCTGGCGGTGCTGGCATGGCATGGCGGGCGATTAGCGGAGCTGCCGCCAGCCCCTTGTGTGGATTGGGGTGGAAGTCGTTGGGCGTGCTGGAGCTGACCGCGCTGCCTAGCATCGCCGACGACGCGTGGGTCCCTATGGTCCACGAGACGGACGCCCTGCTGGTGTGGGGCGGCGATCCCCTGTATCTGAGCCACTGGATGCGCCAGTCGGGATTGGCCGACCTGTTGCCGGAGCTTCCGCGCGAGACGGTCTACGTGGGGGTGAGCGCCGGGAGCATGGCGGTGAGCGCCACCTTCGGCGAGACCTATCTCGATCCGCCCAGGAGCAGCGGCAGCGGTGAGACGCTCACATCGGAAGACATCGTGTTCGCGACCCCGCAGGGAGCAATCAGCAGGATCTTGGTCACGGCTGCGGGAGTGGGACTGGTTGACTTCGCGTTGATTCCGCACCTGGATCACGAGGATCACCCGGACGCTTCCCTGGCCAACGCGGAAACGTGGGCTGCGCGGCTACCCGTGCCGACGTACGCGATCGACGATCAGACCGCCATCAAAGTCGTGGACGGCGCCGTCGATGTCGTCTCCGAGGGGCACTGGAAGCTGTTTACCCGCGAGTAGGCACGTGCGGCACGTGCGGCCCTGCGCCGTGCGCGCTCCCGCGTGGTTGAACCGATCATGCCGCGTCCACTGTCGCGTCCACCGCCCGCGCGCGACGTACCCCGACGGGATCGGGCACGCGCGGAGACGGCGAGGTGGCGCGGGTGAGGCGCATAGCGAGCTGCACTTCGAGATCAAGCCGCTGCTGGCGATGGTGTGGTGTTCTTGGGGCATCGAGTGCCCTCGGCTCTTTTGGCCCGGAACCTGTCACTCGGCACTGGTCGCAGCGAAGTGCAAACCGCTGCGGTGTCTCCTACGGAGTCTCGCCGTTCGCCACCGCGGTCACGGCGATCCACGAGAAGAAGCTCGCGGCGTTCAATACGGCGGCAACCAGGACAAGCACACTTACGCCTTGATCCCGTTCATGGCCGCTGAGCTCCAATGCGATTGCTGTCAGGCACAGGACCACGATACCGTAGGCCATGAGCTTTATCACGAGCACAATCGTCCCTGCGCCGCGCGCAAGGGATAAGCTGGTTTGAGGTAGGTATAGCAGTCGTATCGACGGCCACACTTTCGAGGGTATTGCGAAGCTTATGCAAAACAACGCCAATGACATGATTGGCGCGTTAGCGGCCGTAACGGGACCCAAAGGCAGGTATCTGCCTTGAAGTTCGAGCCAGGCGAGCCCGCCACCAAGTAGCGCTAGGAACATGCATGGCCCGGTCACGGCAAGCTCAGCAGGGCGCAGCCGCCGGAAAGTGAGCATGGGTGCCTGCATTCCTCCCTGCGTCACCTGGCGCCACTTCAGGGATGACGGAAGCCGCACCAGGCCCTAGCTATTCGCCCACGTGCCGTTGCGGAAGACGGGCACCCGCTCGCCGGAGGCCGTCTCGCCGTCAATGTGAAGCTGCGGCGAGCCGACCATGAAGTCAATGTGCGTCAGGCTGTCGTTGGCGCCGGCCGCGGCAAGCTCCTCCGGCGACATCTGCTCGCCGCCCTCCAGGCAGACCGGCAGCGCCTTGCCGATGGCGACGTGGCACGAGGCGTTCTCATCGAAGAGCGTGTTGAAGAGCGGGAAGCCGAAGTCCACCGGCGAGCCGACCGGCACCAGCGCCACCTCGCCGAGATAGTGCGAGCCGTCGTCGGTCTCGATGATATGCTTGATCGCCTCGTAGCCCTCGTCAGCGCCGAAGTCCACGATGCGGCCGCGCTCCAGCGTCAGGCGGAGGTTGCGCACCATCACGCCGTTGAGGTTGAGCGGCATGGTGCTGCGCAGGACGCCATTGACGCCGTCGCGCTGGGGCAGCGTGAAAATCTCTTCGGTCGGCGTATTGGGCACGAACGAGGTGCCCGCCGCGTTGACTGCGTGGGCGGCGCTCATCCACACATGGCGTTCCGGCAGATCAATCGTCAATGCGGTGCCGGGCGCGACGTAGTGCAGCCGCGCGAAGTGCGAGCGGTTCATGAAGTCGGCGCGCGCGTCGAGCTGCGCCAGGTGATCGCGCCAGGCCTGGACGGGATCGGGCGCCTCGACACGCATACCGCGGAAGATGCACTGCCACAGCCGCGCGACCGCTTCTTCTACCGGCAGGTCCGCAAAGACCTTGCGCGCCCAGGTGGGCGTGGAAACCGCCGCGATCGACCAGGCATAGCGCATTTTGGTCATGGCGTCGGTGAAGCCATGGAACGCTCGGGCGGCAGCGGTCTGCATGCGGGCGACGCGCTCCGGCGGCACGTCGGCCATCAGGTCGGGCGAGGGGGCGAACAGTATCAGAAACGCGGCGTTACGATCGGCCAGCGCCTGTGTGCCTTGCACCTTCCACTCGGGGATATCCTCAAGCGCGGACTCAGGCGCCGAGAGCAGCCGAACGCGCTGGAGCTGCGGATCGCCCCATTCGACGAGGACATCGCCAGCACCGGACGCGTAGGCCTGGGCAGCGACACGCCGCACGAAGTCAGCGGTCTCGATGGGAACTCCTGCCCCAGGTGCGCCGATGGAGAGCGTCTGCCCCGGCTGGAGGTTGACCCCGACTTTGAGAATCACGGCGGCGTAGGTATCGAGCAGTGCGTCGAGGTCGGCCATTGGGGGTCTCTCCCTGTGCAGCAGATTGGGTCCAGAACGGCCGGATGCCGCTGGCAAGATGGTAGCAGGGGAGCAGACGCGCCGTCAACGTGGCATGAGGGCGCTAGAGCTGCGGGGTGAGCGGAGCCAACTGCTCCGACGTGGGCTCCGCTCAGCAGAACCAGGCCTCGGTCAGGTGCGGAACGGGCCGCCGTCCACGTCGTGCCTGCCGTGCGAACGCCCACCCGCCGGATGCGCCGACCGCGGCCGGTGCGAGATCGAGCACGTCGGCCGCATGCGCGCCGATAGCGGCGAACGTCTCCGCGGCATCGTGGTGAGCGCGGGCAGCGGACTCGACCAGCGCGGCGATGTCGCGCTGCAGGGCGTCCAGGCGCGGGTCCGGGTGCTCCCACTGATAGGTGAAGCGCTCGGCGTCCAGCGGGCCGAGCCAATCCGCCGCATCCGGCTCGTCTAGCAGGGCCGAGCCAGGCGGAACGAGCAGGCGGATGCTGAGCTGCACCGGGTCCACGTGCCCGATCAGCTCGTGCTCGGCGATGAACTCCAGCAGCTCCAGATAGCCGCGCGGCGTGGTCCAGGGGGTAAAGGCGACGAAGGTCGGGCGCATCGGAATGCCGGAGCCGTCCAGGATGCGCAGCGCCTCGGCCACGTCTTCGCGCGTGTGGCCCTTCTTCAGATGGCGTAGCACCTCCGGACTGAGCGACTCGACCGCCGAGACGACGAACGCGCAGCCCAGCTCGGCAAATTCGGCGAAGAGCGTGCGCCGCTCCAGGATGTGCTCGACCTTGATCGTGGCGTCCCAGGTGACGTGTGGAAACTCGGCGTGCAGCGCGCGGACCAGCGCCAGCGCATGGCGCGGTCCGTTGAGGAAGTCGGGATCGCCGAAGGTGATATGCTCGACACCTGCCGCGACCTGCGCGCGGATGTCGGCGAGCACGACTTCGCGCGGCACGACGAAGAAGCGCCCCCCATAGACCGGGGTAATCGGGCAGTGACGGCAGGTGTGTAGGCAGCCGCGGCTGGCCTCGACATAGCCAGCGGGCAGGGCGCGGCCGTCACGCACGAGGTGGGCGTAGTGGCGCGGCGGGGGCAGTGCGTCGCGCGCGGGTGGCGCGAATGGCAGCCGCGCCAGCACGCCGGAGGCGGGACGCTCGCGGGTGCCGATGCCAGGGATGCCGGCAGGCGACTCTCCAGAATCGAGCGCGCGGGCAAGGGCGAGCAGCGCCTCCTCGAATTCGCCGGCGATGGTGGAATCGGCCAACTCGCGCAGCAGATACTCCGCATTGAGGGCGGCGTAGAGGCCGTAGAAACAGATGTGCGCGGCGGGATTGAGTGCGCGCACGCGGGCGGCGACGCGCGCGCCGAGGCGCAGCGCGGTATGCATCGGCACGGAGATCGCGACCAGGCGCGCGGCACGGATGGCGTCGTCGGCAAGCTCCGCGACGGAGGTATCCACCGCGGTGGGGGCGAAGCCGGCGCGGCGCAACGTAGCCAGCGGCGAGGCGAGGCTCAGCGGCTGATGGCCGAGCTCGTAGCACGAAACCAGCAGAATGACGCCGGGTGCGCGCATGGTCATCGGCTGCGCATCACTTCTTGCGCGGGGCACCCGCGCCGGCCTTGGCTGGCTGCGCCGCGCCTTTGCCGCTTTGGCCCTCCGGCACCCAGCCCTCTGGCATCTGCGGCTGCTCGCCGAAGAGGAACTCCTCCATCTGCTGGCGCAGAATCTGGCGAGCATCGGGATCGGCGAGGTTGAGGCCATAGTGATTGATCACCAGGCGCGACTGGTCCTGCCACATCTGCCATGCATCTAGCGAAACGTTCTCGTAGATGCGCTGGCCCAACTCGCCCGGCATCGGCGGCTTCTCCAGCCCTGGCAGCTCGCGCCCCAGCTTCACGCATTGCACCATTCTGGGCATCGTCGCACGCTCCTCCCGATTGCATCGCCCCGGCGCCGGCGAATCGAGTGCTCGCAATCTCTATCGGCATTCCCTGATAGTATAGCCCATGCCGCGCATGTCGTGCCGTGAGCCGTAAGCCGTGAGCCGTGAGCCTCACGCTGAGCGAATGCACCACTCCGGCTGGGTTGGCGGTACACTGAGAGCGTGAGCCAGTCCTCCCAACATCCGCAGCAGGCATCCTCTCCGCGAGGTGAAGGTGCTGGCGATGCGCCGCCGGTGCGCGTCGTCTTCTTCGGCATGTCCGGCGTCTTGTCGGCACGGCCGCTCGCCGCGCTGCTGACGGACACGCGGATAGACGTACGCGCGGCGGCCCTTCCGGCGCTCGCCCCGCATGGCACGCAGGTGCCACCGGTCCGCACGTTGCCGCCGGTCGCCCTGCCTGCCCGAAGCCTACGGCTGCTCACGCCGGTCGAGCCGGGGCTGCGCCAGCTCGCCGCCGCTCACGGCATCCCCGCGCTCGAAATCGCGGATGTCGCGCATCCCGAAACGCTCGCCGCGCTGGCGGCCTTCGCGCCGGACGTGATCGCCGTCTCCTGCTTCCCACGCCGCCTGCCACCGGCGCTGCTGCGGCTGCCGCGGCTGGGCGCGCTCAATGTGCATCCCTCGCTGCTGCCCGACAACCGCGGCCCCGATCCACTCTTCTGGACGTTCTGGCGCGGTGACGCCGAAACCGGTGTCAGCATTCACCTGATGGATGAGGGGCTGGATACCGGCTCGCTGCTGGCCCAGGAGCGCGTGGCCATTCCAGAAGGGGTGAGCGAGGCGTGGCTCGAGCGCGCGCTGGCGGAGATCGGCGGGCGGCTGCTGGCCGAGAGCGTGCTGGCGCTGGCGAGGGGAACCGCGCGGCCGGTGCCCCAGGGCGAGCGCCAGGCGACGCGTTTCGGATTCCCCCTCGCCGAGGACTATGAGATTCGTCCAGAGTGGCCGGCGCGCCGGGCGTACGTCTTCGCCGCCGGTGTCATCGGGCGCGGCGTGCCCGTCATCATCGCGCTGCCGGACGCGCGTGTGCAGGTGATCGAGCCGCTAAGCTACGAGCCGGAGTCAACGCTCGGTGAGCCGTGGCGGCGGGAGGGCGACGTGCTACGCCTCCAGTGTGCGCCAGGGGTCTTCGTCGCACGGGTCGAGGTCCATCCGCGCTAGACGGCGGCCGGCGAGGAGGCAGCCTCGCGCGGGACGCGGATCGAGCTGCGGGCGGCGGCCGGGCGCCGCAGCGTGTGCAAGGCGATGTAGCAGAGCGTGCCGAAGAGCAGCGCGACCAGCCCCGCATGGAGCATCTGGCTGACACCCGCCACATGTGTGAAGACTACGATCGCACCGGCCGCTGCCTGTGCCAGGACGAGCGTCAGCGCCCAGGCCGCGCCGCGATAGAGGTCGGGCCGCGCACGGCGCATTCGGCGCGCCCACGCGAAGAGCCAGACGACCCCCGCCATCAGCAGCAGCGCGACGAGGCGGTGGCCGAAGCTGATGCCCGCCGAGCTGCCGAGATCCGGCACGAGTGTGCCCGCGCGGCACAGCGGCCACTGATTGCATGCCAGCTCGGCCCCGCGCAGGCGCGTGTACGCGCCGAGATAGCCCACGACGTACGTGAAGACGAGCAGGCCGAGCGTCAGCCAGCCGAAGCCGCCCGGCAGCGGCCGGTCGCGCATGCTATCCCAGCGGCCAAGCTCGTTGACCAGCAGGGCGATCAGCAGGACACTGGTGAAGAGAATCAGCGACGAGCCGAAGTGGAAGGCCAGCAGCACGGCCGACTCGCGCGCGAGCACCAGCGCGGCGCCCAGGCCTGCCTCGGCGAAGAGCGCAAGCACCATCAGCGGCGCGAGCAGCCGGATCTCGAGCCGCGAGCGCCAGAGCCACAGCGCGCCCGTGGCCAACCCCAGCACCAGCACGGTGATCAGGCTGGTGGCGATGCGATGGGTAAACTCGATGGCGGTGGCGATGGCGAATTCCGGAATGAACCGGCCGTGGCAAAGCGGCCACGAGTTGCCGCAGCCGTGCCCGGAGCCAGTGGTGGTGACGAGCGTGCCGAGCACGTAGACCAGAAACATGCCGGCGGCGGTCACAACGGCCAGCCGGCGCGTGAAGGTGGGCGTGAAGACGCGATCCATCAGCCGGGCCAGCCGCGCTTTGGCGTTGACTGTCGAGGGCGAAGGCGAACTCACTTTCAGCTCCGTCCGTATATACTGCAGTAGGCGTGCGTCTGCCAGCAGCGCTGTTGTGCGCTGGCGGTGTGCCACGGTCACACGATACAGCGCGTGGGCCGCTGCTGTAAACCGAGTCACAATGAAGAATAGGGTTTCGAGGACGCCGGAGAGGCGCTATGCGGTAGAGTAGCAGATACTGACAAGCGCGCGAGGCGCAGGTCCCTGGCAAAGGTGAAGGCGATGAAGCTAGCGGGCGGAGTACGAAGCTGGAAGCGGCATGCGCGGCATGCGGCCACGGCGGCAGGCGTGGTGGCGGGCGGCACGCTGGCGACGACGCTCGGTCTGGGCTACTACGTGGCGCACGTGCTGACGGCGCCCAGGCGACCCGGTCCGCAGGATCACTATGTGATGACGCCTTTCGAGACGGGCGCCGAGTATGAGGAGGTCGCCTTCGCTCCCGCGCGCGGCGAACACCTCGTGCGCGGCTGGTGGTTCCCGCGGCCGGAGACCGAGCGTGTCGTCATCGGCTGTCACGGCTATCGTGGCAGCAAATCCGAGCTGATTGGCATTGCCAGCGCGCTCTGGCGATCCGGCTTCAATGTGCTGCTCTTCGACTTCCACGGCCACGGTGCCGACATCGGGACGCCGGTCACGCTGGGCTACCGTGAGCTGCAGGACTTCTTTGGTGCGGTGGATTACGCTCACGCGCGGGTGCCAGAGGCACGGGTGGGCGTGATCGGCTTCTCGATGGGCGCCTCGGTCGCCATTATTGGAGCCGCCCGGCGCCCCAATGTGCGCGCGGTGGTGGCGGATAGTCCTTTCGCCACGCACGCCGACGTGGTGGCGCATAACATTGAGCGCATCACGCACATCTCAGGACGACTGATCGCCGAAGTGGCGGATGTCTTCATTGGGCGGCGCGCGGGTTACCATGCCAGCGATGTGGCGCCCGAACGCGAGGTAGCGGCGCTGGCTCCGCGCCCGCTGCTGCTGATCCACGGCACGGCCGACGACGTCATTCCCGTCGCGCAGGCGCGCCGCGTCTTTGTCGCGGCCAGCGAGCCGAAAGAGCTATGGCTGGGCGAGGGCGCGCCGCATTGTGGAACGTATTTCCTGGATCGGCCGGCCTACTGCAAGCGCGTCTCGGACTTCTTCGCGCGGTACCTTGCCGCAAGCCCGCCTGATGTCCCGGCGGTCGCCGTGGAGGTGAGCGAGCGCGAGCGGGCGGGCTAGCTAGACGCCGCGCCCCGCGAGCCGAGCTGCCGCTTGCCGCATGATCTCCGCTTCGTTCTGATAGGCAAGCCGCGAGGCGGCCTCGGTGAGCGGAAACCAGCGCGCGTCGTCATATTCGTGGTCGTGCAGTGCGACGTCGCCGCCGGTCGCCTCCATCAGATAGTAGAGTACTTCCTTGTTGAAGCGGACGCCTCGGCGCGAGAACCAGTAATGGATGCTGCCGAGCTGCTCGACGACGCGCGCGCTGACGCCGGTTTCCTCCCGCACCTCGCGCAGCGCCACCTCTTCGGTGGTTTCGCCGGGTGCCGGCGTGCCCTTCGGCAGCACCCAGAAGTCGTCGCGAGCACGGCCGACCAGCACAATCTCGTAGCCGCTGGGCACCGGCGCCTCAGCGGAACCGGGCGGAGTGGCGACGCGCCGGAAGACCACCCCTCCGGCGGAGAAGGCATGCTCGGTCCGTGGTCTGGGCATCGCGGATATCGGCTTTCGCGTGCATCCAGCAGCGGCGCCGGTCGCCGGTCGCAGCGTCGTCGGGCGCGCTGTGTCGCGGCGACCGCGGCCCCCAGATGTGGGAGCCTTGCCTTGCCAGCGCGGGCGGCTCAGACAGCCGCGACGCGGTTCTTCTCGCGGTTGACGCGCAAAATCTTGAGCAGATACTGCTCCGAGTTGAGGTAGTAGGGATTGCGCTTGATGAACTTGCCAACAACGGCAATGGGGTGCAGCTTGAGCATCTCGACGACGAGCCCGCCCGGCAGCTTGGAGTAGTCGTAGTGCATCAGGGCGATGATCGGCGCGTTCTGAAAAGTGAAGACGGCGTCGGACGCGGCCTCATACTTGATGACCTGCTGGGCCTGATCGGCGCTGGTAAGCTCCTGCGTCAGCCACGTCATATCTACTGAAATGCGGACGGCTTTCCAGCCTTCGCGCAGGGCTTGTGCGATGAACGTCTGATGCGTGGAGAGCAAGTGATAACAGTCGAAGCGCTTACCGACTAGGAAAGGGTCGCGATCCGAGGTGAGAACAAGCTGCCCGGCCTCCTGCGCCGCCGCCACATCAATGCCGCTCTTGGCGAGTGCGTCGGCGATTTCGTCCACCGACGCCTGTGTGCCGGCGAACAGGCACTTCTCCGCGGCGGCGAGACCAACGGTCAGCAGCCGGGCGGTGACGCCAGAGATCTCGTTCACACGATTGTAGAGCTGGAGGATATGCGATCCTGGCGGAATCCGCTCTGACTTTCCCTCGACGCTCAAATCCATGCTCGTACCTCCGCTCACGAGGGATTGGGGGATGAGTGCTGCTCCCCGGTTCCTGACGGCGTCGCGCCCTTGCGTGATGCCAGCCTCGCGGCCGCGTGCCGAAGGCCGCCATGTCGAGACCGGAATGGCGCTACGGCCAGCCACGGCACAGAAGGCACAGCAGAGCCCGACACTCCGTACGCACCGGTGTCTGCCTGATAGGGTCCGCGGTGAGTATAAACACTTGGGCGCGTTGTGTCAAGTTCAGCCGAGCAAGCGTTGTTCGTAGCGCGACCGCGTGTCCCATGCCGCCCATTATACACAGGACACATGATGCGGCGCCAAAATGCGTGATGCAGGCGGCCGGCGGATGAGCTCGCCGCGCGGCGAAGCTCGGGAGGCCACCAGGCCCGCGGCGCGCGTCGCTCGTGATATGCTGCGCCGAGACGAAGGGAGGCGCCGCATGCGGATCGAGCGGCTTGCACGTGAGAATGCGCGCACGCAAGGTCCGGAGCGCCGCGCGTGGTATCGGCGCCACAGCCCCGAGCATCTGCACGCGCTGGAGACGCTGGTGGCGGCGGCCCTAGTTGCACGGAAGCCATCCGCTCCCTCCACTGCTGCCGTGCTGGGGGCGGGCGCCTGCACGGAGCTGCCGCTGGAGCGGATCGCGCGAGCCTGCGAGCGGGTGACGCTGGTGGACCTGGACGCCGCCGGCATGGGACGTGCGCGAGATGAGGAGCTATCCCCAGCCCTGCGGCCACGGATGGAGCTGCTGGCGGCGGACCTGAGTGGTGGGGTGAGCGCCGCGTTGTCAGCGCTCTTGCGTGCGCAGCCCTGGGCGGACCTGGCGGCCCTGGGCGGACCGCAGGGCAGCGCGCCGCTGGACGCCGCGGCGGATTGCCTGGAGCGCTGTCCTATCGCCGATCCATCACAGATTGCGGGGCTGGCGCCGGGCGGCTACGGCCTGGTAGTCAGTAGCCTGACGCTCACCCAGCTCTTCAGCCTGCCGCTGCTAGATGTGCTAGACATGCTCAACTTTCACGCGCCTGGCGCGGCCGATCTGCGCGAGACCTCGCCACGCTACCAGGCCGCCGCGCAGGGCTTCCGGCGGCGGATCGCGCAGGCGCATCTCAGCCTGATCGCCGCGCTGCTCGCACCGGGCGGAGCGGCACTCCTGACGAGCGACGTGACGGGCTATCTGCTCGCGCCGGGCAGCGGCCCGCATCGCGGCAGCGCGGACGAGGCGTTCGAGATGCTGCCGCGCGCTGTGCTCGATCTGACGGCGGATCTCGCGCCGCGCTTCGAGCGAGTGGAGGAGCCGCGGCGCTGGCGCTGGCTGGTCAGCGCGCCGGAGGGTGGGATGCCAGGGCGAGCGTACGACACAATGGGGATCGTGCTGCGTCCGCGACGGGACGATCTGCTACAATAGCGCCGTGCGCGCAGAGTCGAGGGCTGTGCGGGGTGCGCGCCGCGACCTCGGGATTGCAGTTGCCACGCAGAGCAGGATGGGCCATGCAGGTAGAGATCATCACCGACCGCGAGCGCTGGAATCGC
The DNA here is from genome assembly GCA_035763125.1 of Ktedonobacterales bacterium. GTDB lineage: Bacteria > Chloroflexota > Ktedonobacteria > Ktedonobacterales > JADMIN01 > SMAG-U1939. The sequence goes on along the minus strand of DASUBU010000263.1, from coordinate 19,384 downwards.
TTCGTCGAGGCGCAGCCGACCGGCAACATCACGCAGACCTACGAATGGGGCGAGCTGCCCGACGCGCTGGGCGGCGATGCACTGCGGCTGGGAGCGGTCGGCGACGATGGCGAGCTAGTGGGCGCGCTGCTGGCGGGGGTGGCGCGCGCGCCGGGGCTGGGCCGGCCGTATCTCTACGCGCCGCGCGGGCCGGTGGTCGCGGACTCTGCCGCCCCAGCGCTGTCGGCGCTGATCGCGCGGGCCGATGCCGAGGCAAGGCGGCGTGGCGCGTTCATGCTGAAGGTCGAGCCGAACGTGCCGGATGGCGATGCGGGCTGGCTCGCGGCGCTGGCGCGGCTGGGCTTCCGGCGCAATCGCTACGCGACGCATCCGCGCCGCTCGTGGGTGCTCGATATTCGGCCCAGCGAGGCCGACCTGCTGGCCGGGATGAAGGAGAAGTGGCGCTACAACATCCGGCTGGCGGGACGCAAGGGCGTGACGGTGCGCGAGGGCCATGGCGAGGCGGATACTGCGACGTTCTATGCGCTCTATCAGGAGACCGCCACCCGCGATGGCTTCTTCATCCATCCTCAGCGCCACTATGCCGAGATTTTGCGGCTGTACGGCGAGCGCGAGGCGGGCGTGCTGCTGCTGGCGGAGTACGAGGGCACGCCGATCGCCGGGCTGGTGACGCTGCGCTGCGGGCGGGTGGCGACGTACATGTTCGGCGCGTCGTCGAATCGCGAGCGCAACCGGATGCCGAATCATCTGCTGCAATGGACGGCGATTCAGTGGGCCAGGGCGCACGGCTGCGCGACCTACGACTTCCGCGCGATCGCCGAGGTGCTCGATCCCGCCGAAGACCTCTACAGCCTGTACACGTACAAGCAGGGCTTCGGCGGATACTCGGTGCTGAGCCTGGAGACGCACGACAAGGTCTACCAGCCAGCGGTGTATTGGGCGTACGAGCGGTTGCTGGCAGTCAAGCGCGCACGCGATCGGCGCCGGCACCTTCGCGAGCTGGCCGATAGAAAGCGGCCGGCAGAGACGAAGGCCGAGACTCGCTAAACAGGAGTACAGGTCGCCGCCGATCAGCGCGGTCAGCTGATCGTGGACGCCCTCGCGGGCATCGCCGACCCAGCGACCGGGCGGGCACTCATCTCGGAGACGCCGATCTTCAGCGCCTCGACGGGGCAGAATGCGCCGACTCCGCCAGACACACCCACCGTGGTTGGGTGGTCGGATGCCGGCGGGAGCCATGCCAGCGCTGACACCACCGCCGGGATTGCCTTCGCACTGACCAAAAATCGCTTCACGTCCACCGACTTCAGCACCGCCGGCCACGTCTTCGGCATCGTGATGCGATCATTCGGCGAGAGCTGAGCCGGTGGAGGTCGGCGCACCGAGCACCAAGGATTGCGCCGCTCCAGAGCGCGTGTCGCCGCCCGTTAGCCGCGGGGCGGGTGGACGAGCAGCAGCGGCGTCCGGCTGTCGCGCAGCACACGATCGGTGACGCTGCCAAAGGCCAGCCGGCCGATGCCAGCCTCGCCATGTGTGGACATCAGCACCAGATCGCACTCGCCATCCTGTGAGCACTGCACAATGCTCTGGGCAGGGCTGCTGCTCACGCGCACGAGGCGACTGACAGTGCATTCGCGGCCCTCCAGTTGGCCGATGAAGCGCTTGCGCACCTCCTCAAGATAGGCCTCAGCATCTGAGATGCCTCGCTGGCCGTCGCGCGGATCTGCGACGCGCAGGAGCGTCATCGTACGAATGACGGAGCCGGCGAGCTGGAGCGCGATCGAGAAGAGGGGCGTCTCACCCAGCGGAGAGCCATCCAGCGGGACCAGCGCGTGCGAGAGGTCCAGGCCCTGCCGCAGCTCGGGGAATGACCGCATGAGCAATACCGGCGCCTCGCCGCCGCGCACCACGCGATCGGCGACGCTGCCGAGCGCGAACCGCGCCAGGCCGGTGCGCCCGTGGGTGGTCATCAGAACGAGAGCTGGGCGCAGGCGAGATGCTAGATCGAGTATCACCGAGGCCGCGTCGCCTCGCTCGATATGCGATTGGACGCTGACACCACGCGCGCGCTCATCGGCGGCGACATGTTCCAGGTAATCGCGCGCTTGCCCCCCCTGCTCGTCCGCCATTTGCTGATAGACCTCGGGCGGGATGTAGCTCCCATCGGGGATGAATGGCACTACCAAAGTCGGCACGGCACGGACGAGGTGCAGCTCGCCGCCGAGCTGGAGGCACAGGTACTCGGCAACCGGCAGCGCCTTCGCCGCCAGATCTGAGCCGTCCAGCGGCACCAGCACTCGGAACGTCGCTTCCCTCTCGGCAGTCTCCTGGCTCTGGGAGACATCCTCGCTCGGCGTCGTCATGGCCTTCTGTACTCCTTGCTTCCTGTATCTACCGCTCCTCACCAGCCGTACGTACCAATTGCCGTACCATCGCGCGACACCGTCATGTGGCGATGAACGCAACAGCCCGTCGCATCACGATAACGATCCCGTCGAAGAAATGACATGCTGGCTGATCGCGGTCGCAGACTACAGCGCGCCAAGGCCCAGTGCGTAGAAGAAGACGATATAGACCGCGAAGAGCGTGCTATCTACGCGGTCAAGCATGCCACCGTGACCGGGCAGAAGCGTTCCGCTATCCTTCACCCCGGTGACGCGCTTGAACAGCGACTTGGAAAGATCTCCAAGCGTTGCGGCGGTCGCCAGCAGCACGCCCAGGGCCAGGCAGTGATACCACGCCAGGGCGGCGAGTGGATGCGCCGGCACATGTCCGCCAACGCCGGCCACCACGAATACGGCGATAATCGCGCATGCCACGCCGCCGGCCACGCCTTCCCAGGTCTTCTTCGGACTCAGCCGCGGCGCGAGCAGGTGCCGGCCCCCGCGGCCAAAGTAGTGCCCGCAGAGCAGCGCTCCGCTATCGTTGGCCCACACGCCCAGCAGCAGCGCCATCAGCCACCAGAAGCCCGGCGCGCTGGGCCCAATGCCATCGCCACGCAATGCGACGAGAAAAGCGAGCGGCCAGCCAAGATAGAAAGGGATCGCCAGCGTCAGCGCCCATGCGACCAGCGTTTGCTCGGCCGCCGGGCGCGAGACCAGGAGCCATCCAGAGGCGCCGACAACCGTGGCGCTGATGCCGAGCGCGAGCAGGAGCATCCGGGCCTCGGGTAGCCGGGCGGCCAGGAGGAAATCCACGCTCAGCGCGATGCTCGCGACGGTCAGCGGCTGCCAGCCCTTGCGTGCGAGCATGCGGTGCAGCTCACGCGCCGCGAGCAGCAGCACGATCAGGACGCCAGCGACAGTGACCCAACCGCCCAGCCAGGCCAATGCGATGACGACGGGAATGAGGACGGCGGCCGTGACGATGCGCAGGCGGAGATTGGCGAGCCATCTTGATCGAGATGACGACGATGCCAGCGGGTGACGCCCGTCATCACCGCGGGTACTCTTGCGCATACGAGCATCCTTCCGGCGCGCGGCAGACGGGCGCCCATGAGACGCCGGATGATCTGGCCCAGCAGCCCCGCCAGCGAGAGCATACGGCCGGTGCCGCTCGCCACTGACTATGCGAGCGCGGCCGGAGCGACGTCAAAGCGCGGTCGCCTGCGTCCCCGCCGGGATACGTCGGCCAGGCGAGCCGGATGCCCCGGTGGCATGAACGTATGGTGCTCTACACCCGACATGCCTGCGCTGACAATGACAGGCGTCTTCAGGCGTCTTCGCAGCAGGTAGCGGGCCATATCGCAACTTGAACAGCGAGATGCGCCGCACGGATTCGTCAAGGCGGGCGCCGGGGATCCGAGTGGCATAGCTGCCTACTGCGGTTCGCCACGCTCCCCGGTGTCTGTGTCGTCCGGTAGGCTCGTTGGCAGGGGCAGCTCGAATGTTACGGTGGTGCCCGCTCCTTCGACGGATTCGAACCAGATGCTGCCATCCTGGCGCTCCACCAGCTCGCGGCACAAATAGAGCCCCAACCCCGAGCCCGAGATACCGGCTTGTATGGCATTGTCGGCCCGCGCAAACCGCGCGAACATCATGGCTTGCTGCTCCGCGGGGATGCCCATCCCATGGTCGCGCACCGATACACGCGCCCTCTGCGCCGGCTGGTGATCGCCTCCCGCAGCGTCGCCTCCCGCGTGCGCGGCTGTGGCGTCGGCGATCACGTCGAGAATGACCTCGATCATCCCGCCGGCAGGGCTGTACTTAATGGCGTTGCCGAGCAGGTTCGTGAGCACCTGTTCGGCACGATGCCCATCCACCACCACGACTACAGAGTCGTCCGGAAGTTGCACGGTGATGGGGTGGCGCTCAGGCGTCGTCGTGACCTGCATGCGTCTCACCACACGCCGCACCAGGGCCCCCAGCTCGGTCGGCTCGGGCCGCAGCGCCAGGCGGTTGGCGTGCAGGCGCGTGATGTCGAGCAGATCATCGGTGAACGCGGTGAGGCGACTGGCGGCCTCGGCCATCGCCGTCACCGCCTCCGCCTGCCAATCGTCCGGCAGAGCCGGCTCGCCTGATGGCTGCTCCATCGGGCCTGTCTCGCTCGTCTCGCTCGCCTCCTCCGCGGGGGGGGCGCGGCGGATTGCGGGGCGAATGAGCATCTGCGCATAGCCGGTAAGCGAGGCGATGGGGCCGCGCAGCTCGTGGGCAGCCAGCGCGATGAACTCGTCCTTGACACGCTCCGCCTCCTTGAGCGCGCTTACGTCCTGGTGGATCGCCAGCACGAGCGGGACCGGAGCGGAGGGGTGCACATGCACCTCGCTCAGATACGGGAAGATCTCCGGATCGAGCACGACGGCGTCAACCATCACTGGCAGTGTGCTGCCATCGGCGCGGCGCAGCACCTCTTGCTGCTGGCGCACCGATTGTCCTGTGTGCAGCGCCTGCAAGGTGGCGAGCTGCTCGGCCGCCAGTTCGCGCCCGGCGAGATCGTAGACGCGCGCACCACTGGCAGCCAGGAACTCGCTCATCGGCGCGCCCTCCTGCCATGTCCCGCCCCACATCTCAGCCACTCGCCGGTTGGCCAGCACGAGCCGTGCATCGGGACCATACACGAGGTACACGTCGGCGGGCAGCTCGTCGAGCACCGCCTGCAGCATGGTAAGCCGCACCTCAAGCTCCTCGCGCATGGCATGTTCGAGCCGCCGCTGCTCCGTCACGTCGCGGATGATGGCGATATCGAGAGAGATACCGCCGACCTCAATCGGGCTGAGGCTGATCTCAACGGGAAACTCGACACCGTCGCGACGCAATCCGAAGAGCTGCAGTCCCGTTCCCATCGGCCGAACTTGCGGATGCATGTGGTAGCTGGCGCGGTGGGCCGGATGCACGGTGTGGAACCGCCGCGGCATGAGCGCCTCGACATCACGCCCGACAAGCTCGTCGCGGCTGTACCCGAACAGCGCCTCGACCTGCCGGTTGACCAGCTGGATACGTCCGAGGCCGTCGGCCAGGATGACTCCGTCCGGCACGGCGTCAAGCACACTGCCAAGCGACGCCGCCTGCTCGTGGATGGAGCTGTGCGAATCCGGCGCCTCAGCGTCAGCGATCGGTTGGCCCGGTGTGCCTGACGGGCCTGTCGCCGGCACCTGGGAGCGGCTCTCGTGCTTGCGCGATGGGGCCTCGCCCATGATTTACCCTTCCGCGGCACTGTCATTCCTGGATGGCGCAGCCCGCCACAGGAAAGAGCGGGATTCCGTTCTGCCCTGGGTACGCACTTTACCACCACTGTAGGGCGGCATGCTATGGCCACCAGTATATGACATCTCCACGTGTGTGAAGATCGGCCATCAGCCGCAAGCCGAGCGCGGCATCACTGGGTGACCGGGCAGAGCAGGCGCACCGGGCGGCCGATATGACACACAGCGTGGCGTCGTGGCGGCCGGGAGGCATGAGTGCAGGGCCGCGGGAGTGCCGAGTGCCAGGGGGCGTGACGCCGATGTGAGTCGCGTGCCCAAGGCGTGAGACGGCCGTGAGTCCGGCCTGATACACCGTAGTCATGATCGTACAGAGGCCAGGCGCGAGCTGGTGAGCCCCCACGTGGCGGGCGAGCCGCCGGCGGCAACAAGCAGTGAGGAGGCGGCCATGTCCGCGGATCCCTGGAGGCTCTTGAAAAATCAGGTTCAAGCATCCTTCTTGGCTGAGCAGTGGATCTTCGCACCCGAGGATCATGCCAGGCTATCGGCACTACGCACCCAACTGCGGAGTCGGGGCATTGATGTCGAGATGGATTTCGACGAGCAGCGCCTGCTATTCGCCCGCTGGCTGGTGGAACATGGAAAGCTCAGCGACGAGTGACGATTCTGGCAGGCCAATGACCCGGCCGGAGACGCGGAGGGACGTCTCCCCGTCCGCCTCTCCGGCTGACATTGACCCTCTTGAGAGGGCAGCGGCTCCGCGGTGACGTGATCGTGAGCCGGGTGGGCGACCATCAAATCAACCCAGAGTGACAGAGTGAGCGTCCACTGGCGCTGGGCAGCAAGCAGTACCAACACAGCGGCATGGAGAGGACGGGGATGATGATGCCAATCGAGACTCATCTTCTTCGCGGGACCCTGGACGCCGCGCTTTCGAGTCCGATGCGAGCGCCAACCGCACCGATCAGCGTGCGCGAGTCTCCGACGTTGGCTCGTGCATTCCAGATGCTGATCTTTGACTGGGACGGCACCGCCGTCACCAATCGGCGCGAAGATGCCTCGGCGCTGGCACGCCTGGCGGAGCCTCTGCTGGCTGACGGCTGCTGGCTGGTCGTCGTCACAGGCACCAGCTTCAGCCACATCGCGCGGCAATTCGGCGACCTGATCGCGCCTGATTGCCGCCAGAGCGTGCTCGTCTGCGCCAATCGCGGTTCCGAGGTGTTTGGCTTCGATGCGCGCGGCGAGGCGGTGCTGCGCTATCACCGGGAGGCGAGCGCCGAAGAGGATCGCGCGCTGACGGCCATTGCGGAGTCGGTGCGTGATGAGCTGGTGCGCGCTACACACCTGGACGTGCAGATCGTCTACAACCGGCTCAATCGGCGCAAGATTGACCTGATTCCGCTGCCAGAGTGGGCCGATCCACCCAAATCCCAGATTGACGCGCTGCTGGAGGCGGTGGAGACGCGGCTGGCGGCGGCAGGCTGGCCGAGCGGCATCGCTGGGGTGGTGGAGCTGGCGCGCCAGGTCGCCGCCCGCCTGGGTATCGAGGTCCGCATCACCAGCGACGTGAAGCATGTGGAGATTGGTCTCACCGACAAAGCCGACGCGGTTGCCTGGATCAAGCGCGAGCTGATGACGCCACTGGGGATCGCCGAGCACGAGGTGTTGGTAGCGGGCGACGAATTCGGTACGGTTGGCGGCTTCCCAGGCAGTGACGATAGGCTGCGGGTCGGCTTCGACGCGGCGCCCGTCGTCTCGGTTGGCGTCGAGCCGAACGGGGTTCCGGCGGGCGTCCTGCATCTGGGCGGCGGCCCGCACGCGTTCCGCGAGCTGCTTACGCGGCAGATCGCGTTCCGCTCCGCGCAGGCAACCGACACGCGCGGCCTCGTTCCGCCGCCCACCAACCCGCAGGTCGCGTCGCTGCTGGCTCGCCGGTCATCGCTCAGCGAGCGCGTGGGGTGGACGTTGACGATGCACGGGGTGCGACCAGAGCTCGAGCACGTCGTCGAGTCGCTGCTGGCGGTTGGCAACGGCTTCATGGGTGTGCGCGCTTCGCTCGAAGACCCGCATCCCGTCTCGCATCCGCGAACGCTCATCGCCGGCCTCTACGGCGCGACACCCGGTGGCTCCGAGCCGCCCTCGCTCGTGCCGGCTCCTGACTGGCTGCGGGCACGCCTCTTCGTGGATGGCGAGCCGGTGGCGTGGGTGCAGGCGGAGGCGGAGAACAACAACAGTGTCACGCGCACGCTGGACCTTCGCAGGGGAGTGTTGCGCTCAGAATGGACCGGCATCTCGAATAGCTCAACGCTGTCGAGCCCCATCGCCATCCGGACGCTCCGGCTTGTCTCACAGGTCCGGCGGGGGCTCGGCATCCAGATCATCCAGATCGAGGCGAGGGCGGCCGCGACCATTGCCTTGCAGGGCTGGCTCGCGCTGCCGCCGCGCGGACTGGCGCCGCGCGATCTAGCGACGACCGGTACGACATGGCAAACGGCGGATGGCGCGCATGTTCTCGGCTGCCGCGTGTATGCGGCGCTGGCGGCCGATGGGCGCGAGCTGCGGCCGATGCGCCAACACGGAGCGGAGGACAAGCACACCTGGGCCTGGGAAGCCGCGCCAGGGCAAGTGGCAACCTTCGTGCGGATCGTCGCGTTCGCGCGTGGCGGCCAGGCGGAGCAGGCCGACGGCGACGCGGTGGCACAGCTCGATGGCGCCCTCGCGGCTGGTATGCATACGCTGCTGGCCGAGCACGTCCGCGCCTGGCAGAAGCACTGGGCCGCGGGCGACATCCGCATCCGGGGGGACGACGAGGCACAGCAGCAGGTACGCTTCGCCATCTATCACTTGCTGAGCGCGGCCCACCCCGAGGACGAGCGTGTCTCCATCGGCGCGCGCGGGCTGACCGGCGAGGGCTATCTCGGCCATGTCTTCTGGGACACCGATATCTTCCTCGTGCCGTTCTACAGTGCGGTGTGGCCGGCGGCGGCGCGTGCGCTGCTGATGTATCGCTACCACACCCTGTCCGCCGCGCGCGAGCGCGCCGTGCAGCTCGGCTACCGCGGCGCGTTCTACGCCTGGGAGTCCGCTGACACGGGCGCGGACGTGACGCCCGCGGAGGTAATTGGCCCCGGTGGCGAGCGGGTGGTCGTGCGCAGCGGCACACTGGAGCAGCATATCAGCGCGGATGTCGCGTATGCCGTGTGGCAATATTGGCACTTCACCCACGACACCAGGTTCTTTCTCGCGGCCGGGGCCGAGATCGTGTTGGAGACCGCGCGCTTCTGGGCGAGCCGCTGCACGCTAGAGGACGACGGGCTCTACCACATCCGCCGTGTCATCGGCCCCGACGAATACCACGAAGACATTGACGACAACGCATATACCAACGGCATGGCGCGCTGGAACTTCGCATGTGGGCTGGCGACGGCGCGCATGCTGTCCGCGCGATGGCCGCAGCACTGGCGCGCGCTCGTGCGGCGCTTGGCGCTCAGCGACGAGGAGCTGGCGCACTGGCGCACCGTCAGCACGCGCATCGCCGCAACCACGGCGCCGGCAAGCCAGCAAGGCAACGCCCACGCGTCGGGCGCGCCTCCCATCTTCGAGCAATTCAAGGGCTACTTTGACCTGGAGCCGATTGACCTGGCGGCCTATGCCAACCGCACCGTCCCAATGGATGTGATTCTGGGGAGGGAGCACGCACAACGCACGCAGGTGGTCAAGCAGGCAGATGTGCTCATGCTGCTGGCCCTACTGCCAGACTGGTTCTCGCGCCAGACTGTCGAAGCAAATTACCGCTACTATGAGCCGCGCACTGGCCATGGCAGCTCGCTCAGCCCGGCGATTCACGCCCTGCTGGCCGCCCGAATTGGCGAGCTTGCCGCCGCCGAGCGCTACTTCCATCAGGCGGCCGAGATTGACCTGAACGAAGACGCGGGGGCCGCCGCGCAGGGTGTGCATATGGCGGCACTTGGGGGCCTGTGGTCGGCGGTCGCGCTTGGGTTTGCCGGTATATTGCCGCGGCGGGGCGCCTTGCGCTTCCAGCCCAGTGTGCCCGCCGGATGGAGGTCATTGGCGCTGACATTTCGGTGGCGAGGCCGGCGGTTGCGGTATCGCATCCAGCAGGCGCCGCTGCGGGTGACGCTCCAGCATACCGTGGGAGCCGCGCCAATACCAATCGTCGTTGGCAACCTGCGTCACCGTCTACCCGTCGGTGCAGCATGGACGTGCTGGTGGGATGATGCCACATCCTCATGGAAGGAGGGCGCACCTTGAATAACCGAACCGCTCAACTGCCGGTGGCGCGGCACGTGCAGCCGCCCGAGGTGGTGCTTGTCGCACTCGACGGCTCAGCGGCCGCCGCCACGGCGCTGCCCGTAGCGCAGCGCCTCGCGCACTTGCTGAAGATGCCGCTGCACGTGCTGCACGTGGCGACAAGCCCCATCACGGCCTCCAGCGTCGCCGAGCTCCTGCACCTCGATGCGGCGGGAGCATCCACTGCTGAGATAGATGTACGCGCGGGCGATCCCAGCGAAGAGATTCTGCGTGCGGTCAAGGAGCAGCGCACGTATCTGACGGTCCTGACGACCCATGGCCGCGAGATAGAGGCCGACCGCCACCTGGGCCACGTCGCCGAGCAGGTGATTGCATCCACGATGCGGCCGATCCTCCTCATCCGTCCGGAGGCCGCGGCGGCAGCCTCCACCGCCCTGGAGGCGAAGCGCTTCCTGCTGCCCCTGGACGGCAAGGCGGCGACCGCGCGCGCACTCGGCAGCATCACGGATATCGTCTGCCGGCTCGGCGGGTCATTCGACGTGCTGTTCATCGCCGATCCAGTCAAGCTGGCGTTGCCCCAGATGAAAGAGCCGGGAACGTTGGGGATTCCGCGGTACGTGGATCAACCGCAACATGAATGGCCCGCCTGGATGCGCGAGGTTCTCGATTATCTCGGCGCATGCTCCGCGCGGCATCCACTGGGAGTCCCGGCACGCGTACATGTCGTCAGTGGGCCGATCACGTCGGTTGTGCTTCAGTTCGTGGCCGAGCATCTAGAGGACGTGATCGTGCTCGTGAGGCGAAGCCACCTGGAGCCCGGGCGCGCGGAAGTCCTGCGCGCGCTCCTGGACGAGACGCCCTGCCCTGTCCTGCTGACCGGCACACCTGTTTCCGTGCGGCGGAGTCTCCGGCTGCGCCAGAGCACAGAACACCCGAGCGCATGATGCCCGCGGCACCGCTCGATCACACCCGCTGGAGATGCGTGTCCTGAAACTTCGTGGGGTACTTGAAGCCGTAGCCGGCCAGGTGATCCATTCCAAGATGGCAAAGCCAGATCAAGCCGATCTCGAGCGCGAGCTGACTGGGGCCAAACCAGCCCGCGATGATTAGAAGTGCCGGCCAGAGCGGCAGGTGAAACAGATTGTAGACGCTTGCGCCGATACGCGGATTCGCGAGGTAGCCCAGCATCCCAAGATCGGGCGCGAGCAAGAGCAGCGCGAAGAGCAGCCAGTTGCCGCCGATATGCCAGTAGGCCACTAGGCCAGCGATCAACGTTATTGCGCCCTCGAAGCGTAGCACCAGGCGGGGGCTGTCGAGTCCCATAGAGATCCTCTTTGCTTTCCGGGTAGCGCCACGACTTGTGGATGTTGGCCGTTATGCGACACAGAGCACTATCCTGCCACTCCCGTGGTCGCGCAGCCCCTTATGATGTGCGTGCTGCATCTCACGCAGCACAAACACTGTTTCCTCTGCTTCAACAATACCGTACGTGTTTGCGCCAAAAGACACATAGAGGATTATGCCCATCTTGGGGCCTGCGGCCACCCATCTTGGGGGAAGCGCCTGCATCGTGGGACTAGTGCGCGGAACCGCCTGTTGCGCTTGGTCACTCCTCGCTGCCCATATCGAGGTGCTGCCTGTATCACGTTGCCGGAGTGTGGTGTTGCAGAACGGAAGGCTTTAGCAACACAACAGGCAAAAAGAGAGGCAGTGCTCAGTCGGAAGCGAGGGCTCCCTCATCCGATAGGAACGGGCAGCACGCGGGCGAGGAACTGCCCCGTATACGAGGAGGGCAGCGCGGCAAGCTGTTCCGGCGTGCCCTCGGCGATCACCGTGCCGCCGCGGTCGCCGCCCTCCGGCCCCAGGTCAATCACCCAGTCGGCGGACTTGATGACGTCGAGGTTGTGCTCGATCACCACCACCGTATTGCCGGCGTCCACCAGCCGCTGCAGGACGTGCAGCAGGCGATCCACATCGGCGAAGTGCAGGCCGGTCGTCGGCTCGTCCAGGATGTAGAGCGTGCGGCCAGTGGCGCGCCGCGAGAGCTCCGTCGCCAGCTTGATGCGCTGCGCCTCGCCGCCGGAGAGCGTCGTGGCGGGCTGACCGAGCTTGATGTAGCCCAGGCCGACCGCGTTGAGGGTGGAGAGCTTGTTGGCGATGCTGGGGATATGCTCGAAGAAGGCAAGCGCCTCCTCGACGGTCATCTCCAGCACGTCGGAGATGGTCTTGCCTTTGTACATGATCTCCAGCGCCTCACGGTTGTAGCGCTTGCCCTTGCACGCCTCGCACGGCACGTAGACATCGGGCAAGAAGTTCATCTCGATGGTCAGGATGCCCTCGCCTTTGCAGACCTCGCAGCGGCCGCCCTTGACGTTGAACGAGAAGCGGCCGGGCATGTAGCCACGCAGGCGCGACTCCGGCACCTGGGCGAAGATCTCGCGGATGGGCGTGAAGGCGCCGGTATAGGTGGCCGGATTCGAGCGCGGCGTGCGGCCGATAGGCGATTGGTCTATGTCAATCACCTTGTCGAGCGCCTCGACGCCCTCGATGCTGTCGTGCTCGCCCGGCCGCGTGTGGGCGCGATTGAGCCGCTGCGCCAGCGACTTGTGCAGGATATCATTGACCAGTGTGCTTTTGCCGGAGCCGGAGACGCCAGTGATGGCGACGAACTCGCCGAGCGGGAACGCCACATCAATCCGCTTGAGGTTGTTTTCGCGCGCGCCGCGCACGACCACCGACGCACCGTTGCCGGGACGGCGCTGCTTGGGCAGGGCAATCATACGCGCGCCGGAGAGGAATTGGCCGGTGATCGAGGCGGGATTGGCGGCGATCTGCTCCGGCGTGCCCTCGGCCACGACATAGCCGCCGTGCTCGCCCGCGCCGGGGCCGATGTCCAAAATCCAGTCGGCGGCGTGCATCGTCTCTTCGTCATGCTCGACGACAATCAGCGTATTGCCCAGATCGCGCAGCCGCAGCAGCGTCTTGATCAGGCGCGCATTGTCGCGCTGATGCAGGCCGATGCTCGGCTCGTCCAGGATGTAGAGCACGCCCATCAGGCTCGATCCGATCTGGGTCGCCAGCCGAATGCGCTGCGCCTCGCCACCGGAGAGTGTGGTCGCCGAGCGGCTGAGCGAGAGATAATCCAGGCCGACGTCCACCAGGAAGCCGAGCCGCGCGCGAATCTCCTTGAGGATCTGGCGAGCGATGATGCGCTCGCGCTCGGTAAGCGGTGTTATGCCTGAAAGCAACAAATCGTCGCCGGTCGGCTCCTGACGTCCACCGGATGTCCCTGCAGGTGCGCGCTGCGCGCGGGATGCGCGGCCGTTCGTCCCATTCTTGCCGGCCTTGCCGCCATTCAGCAGCGTCAGACCCGCGCCATTGGCGGTGACGTGGCCGTTGTGGTGGCCGTTTGCGCTGGCGGCCTCCGGCCGCTCCTCTGTGGGGCGCGGGGCGGCGAGCGGGTCGTCGCTGGTGAGCAGATCAAAGTAGCGCAGGGCGTTGACGATCGAAAGGCTGGCGACCTCCACAATGTTGCGGTTGCCGACCGTAACGGCGAGCACTTCTTTCTTGAGGCGGGCGCCCTTGCAGACGGGACAGGGCACGGCCGACATGTACTGCTCGATCTCTTGCCGCCCGTGCTCGGAGGCCTCTTTGTAGCGCCGCTCCAGGTTCGGGAGCACGCCCTCGAAAGTAATCTCGTGCTGGCGGCGGGTGCCCTGACGGTTGCGGTAGTAGAACGTGACCTCTTCCGGGGCGCCGCGCAGGACGATCTGGCGTGCCTCTTCGGAGAGATCCTTCCAGGGCACATCCAAATTGAAGCCGTAGCGCTTGGCCACTGAGTCGAGCAGCGTGGAATACCACTGGCTGCTGCTGGCGAAGCGGCTCCACGGCAGGATGGCGCCCTCGTTGATAGTCAGGTCGGGGTTGGTGACGACCAGATCGGGATCAATCTCCAGCTTGGTGCCCAGACCGGTGCATTCGGGGCAAGCGCCCTTGGGGCTGTTGAAGCTGAACGATCGGGGCTCCAGCTCTTCGAGCGAGATGCCGCAATAGACGCAGGCGAAATGCTCGGAGTAGAGGCGCTCCTCCCCACCGATGATCGAGACGAGGACGATGCCGTTGCCGAGCTTGAGCGTCGTCTCGACCGAGTCGGCCACGCGCTGGCGCTGTCCGGCCTCGGGATCGGTCTGCGGATCGCCTGCGGTGGTGTAGGCGACGGGCCGTTCGGCCACCAGTCGCAGTCCGCTCCGCTCGGTCTCTGCTTCCCCTTCCGCCGCTGCCTGCGGATGGCGGATGACAAGGCGATCCACCACCACCTCGATGGTGTGCTGCTTGTATTTATCCAGCTCGATCTCTTCGCTCAAGTCGCGGATCTCGCCGTCCACCCGCACGCGAACGTAGCCGGCGCGGCGCATCTCGTCCAGCAGGCTCTTATATTCGCCCTTGCGCTGCCGCACGAGCGGCGCAAGCAGCATCAGGCGCGTGCCGTCCGGCAGAGCCGTCACGGCATCCACGATCTGCTGGACCGACTGGCGGCTGATCTCGCGACCGCAGTTGGGGCAATGGGGATGGCCGGCGCGCGCGTAGAGCAGGCGCATGTAGTCCCAGATCTCCGTGACCGTGCCGACGGTGGAGCGGGGGTTGTGCGAGGTGCTCTTCTGGTCAATCGAGATGGCCGGGGAGAGGCCGTCAATATGGTCAACGTCGGGCTTCTCCATCTGGCCGAGGAATTGGCGAGCATACGAAGAAAGCGACTCGACGTAGCGGCGCTGGCCCTCGGCGAAGATGGTATCGAAGGCGAGGCTGCTCTTGCCCGAGCCGGAGAGACCGGTGATGACGACCAGCCGGTCACGCGGGATGGTGACGTCAATATTCTTGAGGTTGTGCTCGCGTGCGCCACGCACGACGATGCGATCTTGCGGCATAGAGCAGGCCCGCCCGATATCAAATAGCGCGCGTCATGCGCTGGAACGTCGGTCACGGCGTAGCAGCACGAAGGCCGCCGCACACTCCACTAGCATACCCTGGAATGCGGACAGGATGTGTCATCTTTTGATGAGCCAGCGACAAAAAGGGCGTGCCGGATCAACGAGTGCGAGCCGTACGCCACCCCCACAGTATAGAACGCTTGTACGAGCGACGTCAAGCTGAGCGGGACGGATGGGGGTGCCGGCACAAGTGGCAGTGAGTGAGTCTGAAGATGGGCTGACGAAGGACGTGTGAAGCGTGTAGACATGGAGTGATCTGGCCGGCGCGCGCCGTCACACGAGTGCGATCCCGGTTGCCTCCGGCGCTCGCAGCCCGCGCGCGGGCGCGCGGGCTGAAGCTGTGGCGTGTGACGGCGGCTCGATGCTATGCGCTCATTCCCCGCCGAGGAGGCCCAGGCCAGGAGCGAGCAGGGTGAGCCCGCTGGCAGCGGCGAAGAGGATGAAGTAGAGGTAGCCAAGCGTCAGCCCGACAGCCGTCGCGCAGCCGCCGTGACGCGGGCCTGAGACTCGCGTGGCATGCCGCATGCCCAGATGGCCGGCGACGACGGCCACCAGAGAGGCGAGCAACCCAACGACGAAGACAGCGATCACTCCAGGCGGGGAGGGTACGCGGTCGAGCGCAATCAGTACTGGGAGCGGGATCAGCAGCACCAGCAGCAGGCTGGCGATCGCCGGGAAGTTGGTGCTCTTGCGCCTGGGGACCGCGGCTGCGGCTGTCGTGGCGGCCGGCACCGCCACGGCGTCGTCTTGAAGCGAGTCGAGCAGCTCTTTACCGTTCTTTCCGGCCATGATGAGGTTGCTAATCACCGCCATCGTCTTGGGCACCCCGCCAAAGATGGGGAGCAGCGAGAGCAAATTGAGGAAAGCGCCAATCGTGTGGCCGTTTCGACGGCTGACCACGAAGTCGCGCAGAGCGCAGAGCGTTCCGATGACGGGCATGTAGCCAAGGATGATCTGTGTGAGGGCGCCGGCCAGATGCAGGCGCGGAGCGGCATCGCCCAGCACCGCGCCGTCAGCGATGTCGCGGAGCAGGGAGTAGGGTGGCGGCGTCACGGCGGTCGCCAGCCGCTGATCAAGCTGTCTGTCCAAGGTCGGGATTCTCTCCTGGGTCATCGCCCGCGCAGGAGGATCCAATGCTCTCTGCGCGGGCCAAAGCATAACGCACACCATAAGCCATCGAAGGGAGTGGGGCTGGTGCGCTGCCGCCCCAATGCAGTGTCATTGCTTGCGCGCACCAGACCGCCCATGAGCAGGTGACTGAGCCCACACTCTCTGCGTGACAAATCGGCGGAAGCGGCTGTGCGACAGGCAAGCGCACGTAATCCAGTACGCGGCCTCGATACAGGTAGCGTGCCGTAGCGGCGCTCAGCTAGCCGTCGCGCTGCGATATGTGTTGACAGGCATCGCCTTCTGCGCGCATGATGACCGCACAGATTCAGGGTGAACGATCGTACGTTGCGGCCGCTCGACGCCGCCGAGTGTGCGCGGAGGTTTCCCCCATGACACAGGCTCAGACCGAGGCGACGACAAAGGCACTGGATCGTAGCGCGGTGCGTTGGAGCTATGTGAGCGGAACGAGCGACACGCCGCTGCTGGGGATGACGATTGGCGATGCGTTCGACCGTACGGTGGCGCGCTTCCCCGACCGCGACGCGCTGATCTCGCGCCATCAGGGCCTGCGCTACACCTGGACCCAGCTACGCGACGAGGTGGATCGCTTCGCGCGCGGCCTGATGGCGCTCGGCATTCAGAAGGGCGACCGCGTGGGGATCTGGTCGCCAACCTATGCCGAGTGGACCATCACGCAGTACGCCTGCGCCAAGATCGGCGCCATCCTGGTCAATGTCAATCCGGGCTACCGGCTGCACGAGCTGGAGTACGCGCTGAATCAATCGGGCTGCAATACACTGGTGCTGGCGCCGAATTTCCGGCAGACGAGCTACATTGAGATGATGCAGACGCTGGCGCCCGAGCTAGAGCGCAGCGCGCCGGGGCAACTCGACAGCCACCGGCTGCCGCACCTGCGCCACGTGATTCGCCTGGGCAGCGAGCGCACGCCGGGCATGTGGGCATGGGGCGAGGTGATGGCACGCGCGCAAGAGGTAGCGCCGGAGCGGCTGGCCGAGCGCCAGGCGCAGCAGGAGTTCGACGATCCGGCCAACATCCAGTACACTAGCGGTACCACCGGCAATCCCAAGGGCGCCACGCTCTCGCATCACAACATCCTCAACAACGGCTACTTCGTCGCGCGGCTGCAAGGCTTCACCGAGCGCGACGTCCTCTGTGCCCCGGTCCCTCTGTACCATTGCTTTGGCTGTGTGATGGGCAACCTGGGGACGATGACGCACGGCGCGGCGATCGTCTATCCGTCCGAGACGTACGATGCCAAGGCAGTGCTGGATGCGGTGCAGGCCGAGCGCTGCACGTCGCTCTACGGTGTGCCGACGATGTTCATCGGCGAGCTGGCGCACCCGGACTTCGACCAGTACGACGTCTCGTCGCTGCGCACCGGCGTGATGGCTGGCTCTCCCTGCCCCATCGAGGTGATGAAGCAGGTCATCGGCAAGATGCACATGGGCGAGGTCGAGATCTGCTACGGGATGACTGAGACCAGCCCGGTGTCATTCCAGTCGCACCTGGACGATCCACTGGACAAGCGCACGGCGACGGTGGGGCAGATTCACCCACACGTCGAGGTCAAGATCGTGGACCCAGGGACGGGGCAGGTGGTGCCGGCTGGCGAGCCGGGCGAGCTGCTGACGCGCGGCTACAGTATCATGCTGGGCTACTGGAACAATGACGAGGCGACCCGGAAGGCGATTGATTCCGCGCGCTGGATGCACACCGGCGATCTAGCGACGATGGACGAGCAGGGCTACGTGAACATCGTCGGCCGGCTGAAAGACATGGTGATCCGCGGCGGCGAGAACATCTATCCGCGTGAGATCGAAGAGTTCCTCTACAGCCACCCGAAGGTGAGCGACGTGCAGGTCTTTGGTGTGCCGGACGTGCGGTACGGCGAAGAGCTGGCGGCCTGGGTGAAGCTGAAGGAGGGGCAGACGGCGACGGCCGACGAGATGCGCGCGTACTGCCAGGGCCAGATCGCCACCGTCAAGATTCCGCGCTACTGGAAGTTCGTGGACGGCTTCCCGATGACGGTGACGGGCAAGATCCAGAAGTTCATCATGCGCCAGGCGATGATTGACGAGCTGGGTCTGCAAGACGCCGCGAGCATCCAGACGGCGTGAGTGCAGAGCGTGGAGTATCGCGTGGGCTGGAAAAGTGCGGGTGATATTGTGGGCAGTGGGCGGGTCTTCATCAGCCATACACACACGGACAACGCGCTCTGCGAGCCACTCATTGACCGGCTGGAAGCGTGGAGCATTCCCTTCTGGCTGGATCGCTCGAACGGCCAGGTGGGCCAAGTACTGGCCCAACAGATCGCGGACCAGATCGAGGCGGCCGATGTCTTTGTTCGCCTCTGTACTCCCACTGCCGCATCTTCGGCGTGGATGCACCGGGAGCTCGGCATGTTCTTAGCATACGAGCGAGCAGATGAGCGCAACCGCACTGGCCGCCAGCGAACCCTCATCCCCGTCTGCTTTGCGGGCTACGAGCCCGATGTGCTCGAGCGCGCACGCCTGTACGTGGATGCCACTTCTGGACCTCCTGCGGCCTGGCTCGACGGAGTTCGCAAGGCGTTGGGTATTGGCTGGATGACATTCGATCACGACGACTACGGTTACCTCTGGTGGATCGACCAGTACCCACGTGGATACATGGTGAATGCCGCGATGGGGGCCGACCGCAGGCCAAGGCTCGACTCTATGAAGCTACACCGCACTCGGTGCGGACACTTCGTGGGGGCAGTCGCTTCCGGCGGCTACACTGGGCGCGGCTTCATCAAGATATGCTCAGAGAGCACGACTGAACTGGATCGCTGGGCCGCCGAGACCGTTGGCGCCACTGCTCCCCTTGTTCGCTGCACCACCTGTGTTCCCTGACTGCATGCGGAGACAAACGAAGCATTACGACAGGGCTGCGTGTTGGCGCGAAGTCGTGCCGCATAGGCGGTTTCGTGCTCGCAGCTAAGGAGCGATGTCACCCGCCGGATTGCATCTGCTGGTAGACCGCCAGCCAGTTCGTCGCGATCTCGACCTGGGCGTCGTGCAGCGAGATGGCGCCGCTGCACATCTGGTCGTGTAGGTAATTCTCGACCTTGTCCTTCTCGTGGAAGCCAGGCGTGGGGCTGGCGGCCTCGGGCCAGAGATTGGCGATCTCATTGGAGCCGCCCAATTCGAGGCTGACGAGGTGGTCTACCTCGTACTGGCCGGGCAGGTGGCTAGCGATGCCGTAGGAGGCGTACGCCTTGTCTTTCACGCTCTGCGGCACGTTACGCACCGACGACGCATAGCCGGACTGGCAGATCTGGTCCTTGGTCGCGTTGGGGAAGATGGCACCCGGTGTGCAGCCGGGATCGGGCAGC
>DASUBU010000262.1:0-6090 GCA_035763125.1 Ktedonobacterales bacterium | reverse complement strand
TGTCCAGTATAGAGACCACTAGATCTAGACGAGCCTGGCCAGCCACGATGATGACCTCCGCCGGCAGCTCGAACCCACCCTGCTCGTGATCTTGGATGGTGCTAACGTACAGCTCTGCCTTCAACCCTGTGCGGTCGAGCGATGCCAGCTGCGGCGCCATCTGGCGCAGCCGGTCAATGGCTTGGCTCAGAGCCGCCTGATCGGGCATCGGCCCTGTCCAACTGTCTCGTTTGACGAGTGTGACCGCCCACACGTCTACTTCCTGCGGTGGGCCGCGCCGACGTCGCGACGGCATCCCCCGCCGCCTCTCGATATCTGCCACCTCGCTCAGCAACCTGTTGAGGTCCGTCGAGGGTGGCAACACCCCAATGAGACGCAATGAGAGTTCGCTCTCGTTCATAGCCGTTAGGTTCCTCCGCCTTCGTCTATGAAATCATCGGCAAGGTCGAGCAACTGTTGCCAGGTGAAGTCTCCACGGTCGTTGAGTGTTCCCCTGCTCGCCGCCCAGTTTCATGGATTCCCAAACCAGGTCTACCATTCTTCCCGGCATCCTGACGTGCGACTCGCCAAGAGCTAGCGGCCGTTTATCGTGGTCGCCACTGGCAAGATCTCCCTGCGAGGTTGTCCGTATATAGTACAGCCTCTCCAAACTATGCTTGACTATGCTTGTCGGCTCAGTTCACTGGCATCGTCTGGCCAGTCGACGAGAATGGACACGAACACCTCCATGTGCGCTGCGCCAGCAACAGCGACGAACTCTGCAGGCAACTCGAACCCGCCCTGCTCCTCCTCACGAATGCTGCTGATGTAGAGCTGCACACGACAGCGGGTACGGTCCAAGTGGGAAAGAGCAGGGATCATGCTCTGCAGTTGGCGCAGGGCGTTGTCTACCGCAGCAACGTCCGGACGAGAATGGGTCCATTCACTGCGACTGATGAGCTCGACTGACCAGACGTCTTCGGTTGTAGGCCGTCCGGTCCGGCCGATTGGCATCCCGCGACGGCGACTGGTCGTTGGGTGCACGCCAAACATTGCGGTCAACTCTTGATCAGGGGGCAGCTCGCCGACCAGCCGAAGCGAAAGCCGATTCTCACTCACTTGGGCAAACCATCCTCTCTCTGGTTACCCTGTGCATAGTTCGCTCGCTCCTGCACTGCTCGCTGAGCGCTGAATCGATCACTGCCATCCAAACCGTAGACCATCCTCTACCCAGCTCGCGTCACACCCTCCGCCATCTCGGCGGCCGTGGGCGCTGTCTCCTCCGCCTTCGGCAGATAGCGCTCGGCGTGGCCCAGCGCGGTGAACGAGAAGAGCAGCGGAATCAGGATCGTCAGTGCGCCCATCCCCGCGTAGACCAGCACGACGTTGCCCGTGGCCTGCAGCACCAGGCCGCCCAGGAAGGCCCCCAGCGGAATCGCCGACCACGCCAGCACACCCGCGATGCTGATCACCCGCCCCAGCATCTCATTGGGCACGATGGCCTGCCGCAGGCTGCCCGTGTTGATGTTGAAGAGAATGCCCAGCCCCGACTCCAGCGCCCATATCGGCAGTGCGATCCAATAGTTCGTCTGGAAGGCGAAGACAAGCAGCGCGACGCCCGAGATCATCAGCGCGCCCAGCGCCACCTGGCTGAACGTCCAGCGCTTGCGCAGCAACCCCGCCAGCAGCGAGAGCACCACCACGCCGATGCTGGCCGCCGAGAACAGCCACGCCACCTGCGCATTCGTCGCATCCAGCCGCACCTTGGCGAAGAGTACCAGCTGCGTGCCAGCAGTGACCCCCACGAAGTTCACCAGCGCCATCATCGCCGAGATGTTGCGCAGCACCGGATGGCGCAGCACATACTTCAGCCCCTCCGCCACGTCGCGCAGGATGTGCGTCTTGCCCGCGTTCGACTCGCTCGTATTGAAGCTCGACACGATCAACGTCAGCGACACCGCCGAGAGCAGGAACGAGAACGCGTCGAACGCCATGAAGCCCGCCACCGGCAGCAGCGCCACCAGCGCGCCCGCCACCAGCGGACCCGCTACCTGCGCCGCCGAGTAGCTCGCCTGAATGCGGCCGTTGGCCGCCACCAGGTCGTCCTGGCTGGCCAGGCTCGGGATCGCCGCGAACTCCCCCGAGGTGAAGATGATCGCCAGCGTCGAGGAGACGAAGGCCACCGTGTAGATCAAACCGACCGAAAGGATGCCTAGCAGCGCCGCCACCGGAATCGTGCCGATAACCAGCGCCCGCGTCAGATCGGTGGCAATCATCAGGCGCTTGCGGTTCACGCGGTCCACCCATGCGCCGATCACCAGCCCGAAGAGCAGGTACGGCACGAACTCTGAAACCGTCGTAAAGGCCAGGCTCAGCGCCGAGCCAGTCAGGTTATAGACCAGCAGCGGCAGCGCGAAGAGCGTGAACGATGTCCCCAGGTTCGAGAGCGTCTGCCCCGCCCAGAAGATCCAGAAATCGCGCTTGCGCCGCCGCACCGCCTTCGCGGATGCCTCCATCTTGCACCTCTCCTCCCTATCTACGCCCGTCTGCCTAATGCCCAGCCGACTGGCTCGCCGTCATCACCACAGCCGGTCGCGCCCGCCGCACCTGTGGATTTACCGTGGCGGAGATCGCCAGCGCGATCATCACCGCCGAGAGGATCAACACCGTCGGTGTTGTCCCCGCCGTCTCCAGTAGATAGCCCGTCAGCGCAAAGCCCAGCGGCTGGAAACCGAACGCCAGCAGACGGAACACACTGTTCACCCGGCCCTGCAGCTCGTCAGGGATCAGCGAGAGCCGGTAGCTGAACTGCACGACGTTATAGAGCGGACCAGCCGTGAAGCGCACCGCCTCGATCGCGCCCAGCACCAGTGGATTCGGCGCGATGATGTACAGCGGCCACAGCAGTGCCGAGATCCAGACCGAACCGGTGATCGCCGCGGCGAAGCTGAGCCGGCGGCGCAGCCGTGGCGCGATGATCGAGCCGGCGATGCCTCCGACGCCCCCGATGGCGAAGAGGACGCCGATGACCGCGGGCGTCGCGCCTTGATGCTGCGCGATGAGGATCACGATGAGGATATCGCCCGCCGAGACGAAGTTCCAGCCGCCGGTCAGGAACGCGATGTAGCGAATCAGCGGCTGGCGCCACAGCCAGGCCAGGCCCTCGCCGATCTCTGCCCGCAGCTTGCGCCGCTGGCCGCTGCGCTCGCCCTGGAACCGCGTGCGAATGAAGAGCAGCGACACCACCGACAGGACGTACGAGACGGCGTCCGCCGCGAATGGGAGCACTGCGCTCAGGCCGTAGAGCACGCCACTCAGCGATGGCCCGACCAATGCCGCCGTCGAATCAGTCGCCTGGTTCTGCGCCGTCGCCGCTGGCAGCTGCTCAGGCGGCACCACACGCGGCAGGCAGGCTACCTCCGCCAGGTTGAAGAAGACGAAGAGTGTGCCTTCCACCAGCGAGACGGCATAAATCTGCGCAACCGCCAGATGTCCAAAGAGAAGTGCGACAGGTATGCTGCCCAGCGCCACTGCGCGCCCCGCGTCACAGAGGATCATCACCCGCTTGCGATTCCAGCGGTCAATCAGCGCGCCCACCGGCAGGCTGAAGATGATGTACGGCACGCTCCGCAGCGCGCCCGCAATGCCGGCGATCAGCGGCGACCCTGTGATCGCCAGGATCAGCAGCGGGAATGCGATGCCCGAAACCTGTGTTCCCACCGAGGAGACCGTCTGGCCGCTCCAGAGCAGCATATAGTCGCGGTTGCGCCACAACGGCCGCTGCGGCTTTGTCGCCGGCGCGCCGGCGACGGAGGTCGTGCTCATCCAGCGTCACCCGCGCCGCTCGCGTCGCCATTCACCACCTTGTCTCCTCCGGAGCGATGTGTGCGCTCATCGCGCGCGCCGTCCTGCTCGGCCCGCTCCTCGTCGCCCTGCCGACACTTCTCGCGCAGCCGCTGCCTCACTTCGACACGCTGCGGCTTGCCGTCGCGCTGCATGTAGCCCGGCGACACCCACAACGCCACAGCCAGCCCGTAGACCTGCCCCTCTTCGTCCGGCGGCCCCTCGATGAACTCGTTCACTAGCTCGTCCAGTCGTGCGGCGAATTCGGCCAGGCGCTTCTCCGACATCCGGATATGTGGCAGCGCATCCTCGATGACAGCGTCCTCGCCAAGATCGGCCATCGTCTCCGCGATCTCGCGTCGCGCGTCGCTCATGATCCGCAAGGAGAACGGCGTGAGGCCGGCCGCCTCATGCGGTAGAGTGAAATTGAAGATGCGTGCCGTGCGGGTGTAGTACTTCGCCACAATCCCGCGCACCAGCCGCCGCGCCACCACCTGCGCCAGCCCGGCCGCCTCCAGCACCTGCAAGTGGTGCCCAGCCGTCCCTGGCGCGATGCCCAACCGGTCGGCGATCTGCTTGGCCGTTGCCGGCTGATTCTGAATGATACCGAGGATGCGTGTCCGCACCGGCTCGGCGAACGCTTTGAGCTGCCCAACGGTGGTGAGTGACTTGAAGGGTGGCAGCTCCGGCATCTGCACCGGCACACCGTCCGGCAATACGATCTCGCCATCCACGGCGCTCCCGACGCCATCCGCGATCACCATGTCCCGCACTCCGTTTCCTGTCTCACTGCCACTCGCGCTCTCCCACCTACTGCCTGCTGCTACCCGTACACCCATCCCGCACACGCTCGTGTATCATTTCTGCCACGTGCGAAGTTTCTCGTACGTTCGGAAATGGTAGCACAATCGCGGCGTGTGCGACAAGGCTTACCGCGCGGAAATCTGACCGAAAGCGGTGTAGTGCGGGTGGGCCTCAGGCGTCACTATCAAGGCGTAGGTATCTCTGAGAAAGGAGCGCTGTCATGTCCAGCCCGTCCGCCTTCATCTACCGCCCCTTCCAGCCTGAGGCTGATCTCCCGCGCCTCGTCGCGCTGCTCGCCGCCGCCGAGGCGGCGGACCAGGAAGACGACGACGTCAGCCCAGAGGCCGTCGCCGCGCAGATGGCCGCGCCAGGCCACGATCCCGCCCGCGACCGCTGGGTAGCCGTCGCTCACGACCAGCCGGAGGTGCTCCTCGGCTCCGGCGCCCTCTGGAAGGCCCCCACCGCCGAGCGCGCAGACCTCACCATCACCGTTCTTCCTGGCCACCGCCGCCGCGGCATCGGCTCGGCGCTGCTCCGTCGTGTCATCGCGCATGCCCGCACGCTGGGCGCCGCCAGCCTTGGCGCCTATGCCGATGCCCGCACCCTCGCCGGAGACGCCTTCCTCCGGGCACATGGCTTCGCTCCCGTCGCGGCCTACACCCAGCTTCGCGTCGGGGGTGAGGTGGTCCCGCCACCAGCCGTGTGGCCCACCGACTATACAATCAGCCGCTATGATTCCGAACGCGGCTTCGATACCCTGCTCGAAGCCTTCAATCGCTGCTTCGAGGGTCTGTGGGGCCACAATCCCGTCACCGCCGACGACCTCACGGCCTGGCTCCCCCAGCTACCGCTCGACGGCATCTTCATTGCCCGCGGGCCGGATGGCCGTGTGGCTGGCGTCGTCCGTGCGGAGCCCGCACCACGCCGCTCTGTGCGCAACGGCGCGCCCACCGCCAATGTGGATGCCCCGGGAGTCGCCCCCCAACACCGCGACAAGCCGCTCTATGTGCCGCTGCTGCTCACTGCGTGGCACTGGGCACGCGCACTCTCGCCCGCTCCGGCGCTCATCGAGCTCGAATCATGGGGCGACGAGCCGACCACTCTCGCGCTCTACCAAAACCTCGGCTTCGCCCTCGTCCGCCGGGCAATCTCCTACCGTCTGGATCTGCCCTGACCGGCCAGAAACGGGGCGCGTAGCGGGGCAAGGCAGGCGGCGATGGCAAAACAAAGCGCGAGAGCGGGGCGTGCGGGCGCGCACCTCTCTCGCGGCTAATTATTAGTACGTGGGCAGGTGACGCTTGCACGCCGGCTCGTCTTCTGTCTCTCCGCGGCGATGGGTCGGCGCACATAATCAGGCGGTGGAGACCCCTGTCCCCACTGGGGAGACCCCTGTCCCCACTGGGGAGACCCCTGGGTCGCGACCTCCGAGTCCGCAGGCTGGAAGCATAGGAGATCAATTATTGA
>DASUBU010000261.1:0-2952 GCA_035763125.1 Ktedonobacterales bacterium | reverse complement strand
TACTTTGGCGGTTGCTTCCGCTGCTGCGTCAGAGGCCATATTCACGCCGGTCTCGACTGCTGCGTGGGTGGCGGCCTGGGCCGCGTTCGTTACCGCGGAGCTTCCCGGCACGACACCGGCGTGGGCGAGAGCGCCCCCTGCGGCCTGCTGCGTCACGTCCGTCAGCTTGTCGGTCACCGCGTCTTTGACCTTGTCCTGCGCGGTCTCGACGGCCGCTTGAAGGGCATCGCCAGCCAAACCCTTGGCTTTGTCCTTGAGCTTGTCAAACAGTCCCACGAGCTTGCTCCTCCCTCTCTACATGCACACTGGCGCGCCATGCTCAGAGATGCGCGCGTAGACAGCGCACTCTCCCATGTCTTTGCCCGTTGTAGCTCATTCGCAGCCTGGCAGGCACTGTCAAGACCGCGCACGAGCGACACTCGGGCAGGTGAGTGGTCACGTCGTCATGCACCGAGCAGCTATACGCCTGAGGTTACGGTGCAACGCGCGCGACTGGCATCAGTGTCGGAGCCAAGGCTGGCGCTGCCGGGGAAACACGGCGTGCCCACGGCGCCGCCTGCTTAATCGGCCGTGCGGCTCGGGCCTGGGGTGGGCAGCGGCTCGCCAACGAAGAGTCCGGGCTTGGCGCCACGCGGGACGACCACCGTCAATGCGGCCGGAACAACGCTGAAGGTCATCGGCAGCGTGCCGATCACCTCGCCATCCACCTGCACCGGCAGCGTCGAGGTGGCCTCCAGGCGAATCATGCGTGTCTGGGCATAGCGCACGCGCGGACCCAGCGACGCCCGCCGCACCGCCGCGCGCGCCAGCACACCCAGCCGATAGACCAGCCCGCCGTTCTCGACGATCACAATGTCGAGCAGGCCGTCGTCGGCGACCGCGTGCTTGGCGAAGGTCAGTGCGCCGCCGTAGAGTCGCGTGTTGCCGATGATCACCATCAGCGCGCTGGCGCTGCGCCGTCGGCCATCGTAGCGCATCCAAACGCGCTCCGGCCGCTGCGTGACGCTCAGCACGCCAACCGTGGCAACATAGTCGAGCAGCTTGAGGCCGAGCCGCTTGAGTGGGCCTCGATCCACGCGCCGAGCCACCTCCGCATCGAAGCCGATGCCAGCCATCAGCAGGAAATAGCGGCTGCCAGCACGGCCCAGGTCCATCCGGCGGCGCTCCCCCGATGCGAGCACCTCGCGCGCGCCCGCCAGATCCATCGGAATGCCCATCTCGCGCGCCCAGACGTTGACGGTGCCCAGCGGCAGCACACCAAGCGCCGTTCGGCTGCCAGCCAATGCCTGGACCACGCCATTGACGGTGCCGTCACCGCCGGCGGCGATCACCAGCTCCATCCCATCCTTGACCGCCTCGCGTGCCAGGCGAGCCGCGTCGCCCGGCGCACGCGTCAGGCGGATTTCGGCGGGCAGGCCGTGCGTGGCCAGCCAGACGGCGGTCTCGCGCAGCGCATGCTGACCGAGCTCGCCATGCAATCCGCCGGCCGCCGGGTTGGCGATGATGCGCGCGCATGGTGGCGCGGGGAGAATGCGCTGGCGCTGGGCACGGGAGCGCGGATGGACGAGCGCACCCGGCAGCACATAGTACGCGAGCCGGAACGCCGCCTGGATTCGCTCGGGCAACGTGTGCAGCGTAGTCAGCGAGCGGGCCGCACGCTCGCGCCAGGCAAACGCCCGCACGGCCCAGCGGCTCAGTCGAGCCAGCCGTGCCAACCGTCGCACCCGATCCGCATCCCAGCGCGCCAGCAGCGCACGGGCCTGCTCCTGCAGACGCTGCGCGCCCGCGGCAATCTCTGCCCACGCCATGTTTGCCGCTCTCCCGCGCTCGCCACTGACCGCGAGTCAGTCTACTCATAGTATAATACGTCGCGCCACCCGCGTTTGGTCACCGAGCGATCAGCTCATGCGTGGCACACGCGCAAGTAGCTCCGCAACGACCTCGTACGAGATGGTGCCGAGTCGGTGGGCGACGGCGTCGGCGGTTAACTCGTCGTCGCCCTGGCGGCCGATCAGCACCACTTCGTCACCGGTCTGCACGCCCGGAATCGCCGTCACGTCTACCATGCACTGATCCATGCAGACACGGCCCACGATTGGCGCGCGACGCCCGCGCACCAGCACCTCGCCCCAGTTAGCTGGCGCGCGGCGAAAGCCGTCCGCGTAGCCGACCGGCAGCACGGCAATGCGCGTCGGGCGCTCAGTCACGTAGGTCGCGCCATAGCTGATGCCCTCCCCGGCGGGGATCTCCTTGACCTGCGCCACCTGTGTCTTGAAGGCCAGCGCCGGCCGGAATCCCTCCGACAGCGCGACCTCCTCCGACGGCGCCAGACCGTAGATCGCGATGCCAGGGCGTACCAGATCGAAGTGCGCTTCTGGCAGGGTGAGTGTGGCGGCGCTGTTGGCAGCGTGGACGATCGGCGGGCGCAACCCTTCGACCTCCAGCGCATCGAGCACCGCACGGAACCGGTCGAGCTGGCGGCGGGCGTAAGTCTGGTCGACGCTGTCGGCGGTGGCGAAGTGAGTGAAGAGACCCTCCGTTACCAGACCCGGCAGCTCGCGCAGCGCACGGCAGAAGCCGACGATGCCGCCAACATCCTCGGCGCGCAGCCCCAACCGCGCCATGCCGGTGTCCACTTTGACGTGGACGCGCATGTCGCGTCCCAGATCGCGCGCCGCCTGCGCCAGCGTGCGGGCGGCTTCGAGCGAATAGACTGTGGCGCGCAACCCCAAGCGCACTGCTTCGCGCGCTTGCCATGGTGCAATGTAGCCAAAGACCAGGATTGGCGCTTCGATGCCGGCGTCTCGGAGGGGCTCCGCCTCGCTGACGGTCGCCACGCCCAGCCACGACGCCCCGTTACGCAGCACGGTGCGTGCCACGCGCAGCGCCCCGTGGCCGTAGGCGTCAGCCTTGAGGCTCACCAGCACGCGCACGCCCGGCCCCACACGCTCG
>DASUBU010000260.1:0-29719 GCA_035763125.1 Ktedonobacterales bacterium | reverse complement strand
CGCGCGAATCTCGGCCGGCGACCAGTCGTCGAGGTCGAGCAGGTGGCGGCGGGCGAGCAAAGTGGCGGGTGGCGCCGCGGCAACTGCAGCGCGCGCTTGTATGTTCGCCTCGTCGTCGCGCTCGAGCAGTACATCAACGCTCACGGGCGGCCTCCTACTCTGCAGCGCGGTGCAGCAGCACCGCGTCGAAGCCGTCGGTCTCGCGCACCCGCACGTGGATGCGCTCGCTGCGCGCCGTCGGGACATTCTTGCCGACATAGTCGGCGCGGATCGGCAGCTCGCGGTGGCCGCGGTCTACCAGCACGGCGAGCTGAATCTTGCGCGGCCGGCCGTAGTCGAGCAGCGCCTCCAAGGCGGCACGGGCGGTGCGGCCGGTGTAGAGCACGTCGTCCACCAGCACCACCACCGCGTCGGCGATCTCCGCCGCCAGCGGCTCGCGTGGCGCTGAGAGACGCGTGGCGCGCTCGGGCAGGTCGTCGCGATAGGCGCGGGCATCGAGCGTCGCCACCGGCACACTGGCGCCCTCGAAGGCGGCGATGCGCTCGGCCAGCCGCTCGGCCAGCGGCACGCCCCGCGTGCGCATGCCCACCAGAATCAGATCGCGCGCGCCGGAGTTGCGCTCGACGATTTCGTGCGCGATACGCGAGATAGCGCGGCGCATCTCGTCCTCGCTGTAGATCACCTTGTCCTGGCCGTCGGCGGTCTTGTCGCTCATCTGGGGACCATCCTCATCGCCCTTCAGGCGCACAAAAAAGCCTCCACGTCCACCGCGACCGGTGGAGTGAAGGCGAGGCGCCTGGCTGGATATGTGTTGCTGGCGCTGGGCGCGCGCGTAGTTCACTGCCTTCCCCTTCCCAGCCTCACGGGACTGGTCTTAAAAGGACTCTCTGAGGGATGAGTATACCACGGGCCACGTATGAAGACAACCAGATAGTCGAGGATCTCGGCGAGCTGCCGGTTGGCGTCTGTAGAGCGCCTCACTGGGGAGAGCCGCAGCTTGACGCAGTCGTCGCCGGGGAACGA
The DNA here is from genome assembly GCA_035763125.1 of Ktedonobacterales bacterium. Taxonomy (GTDB): domain Bacteria; phylum Chloroflexota; class Ktedonobacteria; order Ktedonobacterales; family JADMIN01; genus SMAG-U1939. Next base: position 28,696 of record DASUBU010000260.1, on the reverse strand, counting down.
CCCCAGAGATGGCGCTTGAGCACCAAATCCGCGGGAGACCCATTCCCTTTGCACGTGCACGTGGTGTCCAGGTGAATAAGGCAATGGCGCGTAGACTTCAACTGGCAGGAAAACAGATGCCGGCTCAGGTGCGATGCCTCAATCCACAATGCGGCTTCTACTTCGTCAACGACTTTCCCCAAGAGCGTGTATCTGAGCCGCCCTCGGCCGGGGGGAGCGATATTCTTCCGCGGACTCCTGACATCACTTGCTGTCTTCGGGCTTTCGGTATATTGCGACTTTCAGGCGGGTTCCGCTCGCCTGTCATCCCTCATCTGTCATGTCGGGCAGAGCGTGTGCGGGCTGCAGCATCCGGGAGGAGGCGGAGGCAGCCATGACGAAGGTAGGGGAAGCGGCCCACGCGGTGGCCGTGATCGCCGAGTACTGTGCTCACGAGCGGGCGCTGTTTGCCAACGTGCGCCATGACGAGCAGTTCGCGGCTTTGCACCTGGGGCGGCTCGCCGAGACGACGCGCAAGTGGTTGTCGCGGCTGGCCATGACCCCACGACGGCGCAGGCCTTGCCTGCCTTGCCTGCCTCCCTGCCTCCCCCTGTAAGCTGGCCTCGCCGACCGCGCCGACCTCTGTACCCCCATGAATACCTTCCGACCGCTCTTCCCAAGATGACAGATGAGGGATAACCTCGCGAGCTCGATCCGCGGACACGCTGCCAGGCCATGAGCTTCTACCCACGGGCAGCAGGCAAGCTCATGGCGTCTATGAACTGGCACGCAGTTCATTGCCAATATCCCCGCGTGACTACAGCTTGATTGCGGCGCGAGCCGAGGCGGCGTAGGCCCCTTTTGCCTCTTTCATCACTTCGTAGGCACGGCTGGTATTTCCGCGTCCCTCGAGGAAGTCGGCGAATTCAGAGAGTGCGTCGCCCAGCACGTCGCTGGCGCTGGCGTCTTGTAGCAGTTGGATAGCACGCTCGAAGCTTCGTTCGGCCTCGGCGGCGTGTTTCTGGGCCTGCTGGATGCGGGCGAGTGTCAGCAGCGCCTGTGCTTGCGCGCGGTCGTCACCAGCCTCTTCGGCCTTACGAATCGCGGATGCGGCGGCATCGGACGCATCCTTCTGCTTGTTTTCGCGTATGTACACCTGCGCTAGCTGGCGCAGAGCGTCGGCCTCGGCGGCGGGGTTCTGCTGAGCGGCCGCCAGTTCGCCAGCCTGGCGCAACTCAGCGACGGCGTCATCGAAGCGGCCTGATTCCGAGTAGGCGCGGCCAAGCGCCTGATAGACGGAGGCAATCATCTGTCGGATATTTGCTTCCTCAAACGCCGCGATGCTCTTCTGCGCGTATTGGCGTGCCTCGGAGGCGTCGCCACGTGTGGCATAGGCCAGTGACATCGCCCAGAAGAGATCGCCTAGGCGCTCAGGACGGCTGACTTCTTTGGCAATCTGGGCGGCGCGCTGCAGATACTCAAGCGCCAGCTCAGCCTCACCTATCTGTGAGAGCAGGGAGCCGAGGCTACTGACCACGCCGAGCTGGAGGACCAGATCCTGCACCTCGCCGCGTTCGATCGCTTCGAGCGCCCGGCGGTAATGTTCGAGGGCGAGCGAAGGACTCTGCAGCATAGCCGCGGCATGCCCCAGCTCGAGACGCAAGCGCTCGGCGAGGTCCCGATCACCCAGCCGCTCGGAGACCGTGAGCCCGGCTTGCGCCGCTCGCCTGGCATCTTCGCCGCGCCGTTGGGCTAAGTAGCACTGGGCAAGAAGCAAATCAATGCGGCCGAGCTCACGCTGGCCGAGCGCCTGCCCGCTCAGCCGGAGCAGGATCTCGATGGCCTGGCTAGTAGCTTGTGGTCCGCCCTGTCGCGTGAGCTTGCGCGCTTCGCGCAGGCGGGTGTCTATATCGTCTCGCACCCGCTCGGAGACGCTCTCGGCCACGCCGCCGGAGATCGGGCCGCTTGGCTGAAACTCACCGGTCCCCAGTAACTCTGTAACCTGCACTTGCAGTCTCTCTGCGAGGCGTTCAAGAGCACCAAGCGAGGGCCTTATCTGGCCACGTTCTACTGCTGACACGTAGCTAACAGAGAAGAGGTTCTTGGCCACTTCGCCTTGAGTCAGGTTTCTTGCTAGTCTGGCTCGTCGCAGGCGCTGCCCGAGACGCGTCGCTGGTGTTTCGCGGATCAGATTCTCGTGAACCGCGGTCTGCTCGTCCATGGTACTACACTTTCAGTGCACTTGCACGGCATGCATGTGTCACTCCCTGACTCTCTGCCGCCAGCAAGCAAGAGGGTTAGGACGCGACGCGATTCCTACTGCGTGTGTGTCCCTGCACTCACAGAGCGGCGCTGAGGGGGCGCCTTCTGCCAGAACCACCAATAGGCGAGCCAGGAAGACGCCGCTCCCCGGGCCGCCGGAATAGGTGCGCGAGTCGCGTAGTATGTCTGCCCGTAGAGGACCTGGGTCCACGCCACCTCCTCTACACACTCGCCACTCGAGACATGCTCTGCTGAGCGCGTCCTACGCGTGCGTACCAGCGCGATGCACACTCGCCCCGTTGGGCTGGCTCCATCAGGGTTCGTCGCCCGCACTGCCAACCACCATGAGGAGCGCATTCCTGCCGCTTACTGGGTACTCCAGCCAGCTTGCACAATGCTAGCAGTGATACGCAGGTAAGGGACATTCAGAGTGCACTCTCTGCTGGCAGTCTACCAGATTCACATTTTAGATGTCAATCTCTTACGCAAAGTACTTATCAACTTGCTAGGTAACATCGTCCGAGCGGCTTGCAGTGACATTTGCTTCCCGCGAATCAGCGGAGTAGATTTGCCGCCTGAGTCATCGTGTCGTAGCAGAACTCCAATCATGCTGTCACCGAAATCGAGCCGAGCAGCCATAGGTAGCAGATAGGAGGAAGCGAGGCACAGATCCAACACGATAACCCGCACCGCACCCGTCGAGAAGCCGCGCCTTCAGCGATTGCAGCGCACCCTGTCAGCAAACGGCATGCGAGATCAGCCAGGTCACAAGGGCTGCCTGCAAACCATTGTGTGTAACATTCATTGCCCGTCTGGCACACGGCGGATACAGTCGCGCAAGAGCGCTGTCCCGGCTGCGCTACATCGAATGTGATCGAACGTGCTACACTCACGAGGGCGTTTTCCTGGGGACAAGAAGATATGTCACGTTGAGGGATGATGGAATAGGGCCGAATGGCGTTGCGTTGATGTCGTACGCCATAGCGTCAGCCGGTCGCGCTTCCATGTCGACATTGTAAGTGCTGCGAGCGCTGCCGGGGGTGAACTGGCAAGAAATTCGCGTACGTGACGTATATGTAGCAGGACAGGTGTGGGGAAGACCGATGACGAATACACGGCTGGTGTATACAAGCGAGGGCGGACCCCAGCGGTATTGTGCGCGCTGCGGCAATCCAAAGGAAGAGTGCACGTGCCGCCGCGCCGGCACGCGCGCCGGCATCGAGCGGCCGGGCCTGCTACGTGATGGAGTCGTCCGCATCGTGCGCGACCGCAAACACCGTGGGGGCAAGACGGTCACCGTCATCGTGGGCCTGCCCGACGAGCCTGTGCGGCTTGCGGAACTGGCCAAGAGCCTGAAGCGCGCATGCGGGATCGGGGGCTCTATCAAGGGAGATACTATCGAGCTGCAAGGCGACGTGGTCGCGGTGGTGCAGGCGCGGCTCGTGGCGCTCGGCTATCAGGTCAAAGTGGCCGGAGGATAGCTAGCTAGCGGTAATCAGGGCAACGGCGCTGAACCTGATAGTGTACTACATGCTGCGCGCTCAGCCCCACTCCTTCAGCGGGTCTGCTCGCCGCCTCGGTGGTCAAAGCGCGACGGGGCGTTCAGGCTGGGTGGCTTGACAGTACGGGCGCGTGCGGCATAAAATCGGTGGAAGCGCCATCGCCAGGCACGAGATGCCGTGTGCTTCTCGCTGGCGCGCGTGACGATCATCACTCACGACGATACCATTTCAGCGGAGTGCCCGCAGCCAGCGGGCTGCGGGAGCGGACTGTTCCGCGGAGTAGAGTACATGCTCAAGAAGGAAACGGTTGCGGACGAACATCCGCACTACTACAGCAAATACTGGCTGGCTGTTGCGGCGGGGCAGGCCGGTGTGCCGCTCGAGCAGGCCGCGCCGTCAGCCGAATTCGAGGAGTTCGAGCCAGCCGAAGTGCTAGAGCCAGAGCTAGAGCCTGAGCCTGTGCCAGAGCTGCCCCCATTCCCGGCGAAACCGGCCAAGCAGCAAAAGCCAGAGCGCCGTGTAGAGCCGGCACGCCCGGTGTTGACGTCACTGGCTGATCTGGCGAACATTGATAAGTTGATGCAGGACTCAGCGGCGATGGACGCCGCGGAAGTGCCCGACATCGAAACCGGCGCGATGGATGACTTTGCCCCCTTCGGCCAGGAGCCGGAACCCGAGACGATCACGTACAATGCCGGAGAGGCCGAGACCGTCCCGCTCAGCGAAGAAGCAGAGGAATTCGGCGACCTCGACTTCGACGAGGAAGAGGACGAGTGGGAAGGCACACGCCGGCCAGGCAAACAGCCGAAGAAGCCGCCGCGCCGCGAGCGGCGCCCCTTCTAAAGCACCATCCTCACGGTTTCTGAAAGACCGTAGCCCGCCTACCGACTGGGGCTGAGGCTCCATAGCGAGCGGCGGGCTTCTCTGCTGTCATTCCGTAGCGCCGACCCGCGACTGTGCTCTAAATCTGATCCTGCCGGATACTCCCGAAGACGCTCGTTCACCGCCTTCAGCATTACCGGCGTTCACCTCGGCCGCTCCATGTGGGGCACCCAACGCATCGCTGCTACGCCACAGATCCTTCATGAGTGGCTCAATGCGAACATTGTCAACTCGACCTGATGGCGGTCGCGCGGTGCTCACGGCCGCCACCACGCACCACATGGAGTCGTCTCTCTTAACGTGGGCAGAGCTCTCACCGCCCATACGCCAGCACAATGTCTGCTACCATGCTGCTGCCACATGTCCGAGAAGAATGCGAAGCGCCTCCGAGGGAGATTCCCTGGAGGCACTCGAATTCGAGTCTTTAGACTGGAGCCGACGGTCGGGCTCGAACCGACAACCTGCTGTTTACAAAACAGCTGCTCTGCCATTGAGCTACGTCGGCCTGGACGCGCACGCCGAGTGTGCTGGCGCGCTGGCGACCGTAGTATAGGCGCCCCGGCGCGCGGCTGTCAAGGCGCGCACGCTGCCCACTTGCCAAGGGGAACCGCAGGCTGCGGTAGGCCGTCTGGGTAGGTGATAGCGCCGCCAGGGGGCATGTGATACACTTCACGCCGGGCCACGAGCCGTCGAGGCGCACAGAAAGCGGAAACAGCCGTTTCCGCCGCGGCACGCTCACTCCGGCCGGCCCCTCGCTTGACGGAAGCGACCTTTCGCCGGTAGAGTGGATGTGCCACATGGTACGTCCGGCGCGTAGCCGCACGGCGCGCTCCCGTGGGCTGGGATCGCGTGGGGAGAGCTATGGAACTTGACGTTCTGGGCGACCGATACGAGCTTCAGGAGCCGATCGGCCGCGGCGGCATGGCCACCATCTACCGCGCCATTGATCTGCGCATGGGGCGCACTGTGGCTGTCAAGATTCTGCGCGAGGTCTACAGCTCCGACCCCAAGTTCGTGACGCGCTTTCAGCGCGAGGCGCGTGCCGCCTCGGCGCTCCAGCATCCTAACATCATCCAGGTCTTCGACTACGGCCAGAGCGGGCCGAGCTACTACATCGTGATGGAGTTCGTTGACGGGACAGACCTGCGGCGCTATCTGAAGAAGCAGGGCATCCTCAGCAATGAGCGCGCCATCGAGATTGCCCACGACGTGGCGATGGGCCTGGGCGCCGCCCACAAGCGCGGCATCGTCCATCGCGACGTCAAGCCGCAGAACGTCATGCTCAACGATGCCGGCATGGTCAAGCTGACCGACTTCGGCATCGCCAGCATGTATAAGGATGTCGAGGCCGAGCGGCTGACCACCACCGGCATGACACTTGGCACCGTGCAGTATTACGCCCCTGAGCAGGCCCAGGGCGAGATCGTCTCGCCTGCTGCCGATATCTATGCCCTGGGCATCGTGATGTACGAGATGCTCACCGGCCGCACCCCCTTCGATGGTGATACGCCCGTCGCCGTCGCCATGCGCCACATCCAGGATATCCCCGAGCCGCCCAGTGCCCTCAACCCGCGCATCCCACCCGGACTCGAGCGCGTCATTCTCAAGTGTCTGGAAAAGGATCCCCGCGCCCGCTATCGCGATGGCGACGCACTGGTCTACGCGCTCGAGAATCTCGCGCGGTCCTCTGGCGGCCGACGCGGAACCTCCGCGGGAGCGCCCGCCGGGCGTTCGCAGTTTGCGCCGTTCGGTGCCCCAGGCAACGAGCCGCTGCCGCGCGGCGCGGCCGTGCTCAGCAATCCCTCGCATGCTGGCCGCCGGCCCTCACAGCCGACGGGTGGGCCAGGCTATCCTCCGAACGGCGGTTGGGACGAGCCACGCTATGATCCCGCATTCGATCGCTTTGGGGGGCCCGATGGCACCATCAGCACCAAGCCCGTCGGACCCGCGCCGGGTACCGTGCCGCGCTCGCCGATCACTGGCGTCCCCCCCGGCGGCTTTGGGCCGCCGGAGCGCCCCGACGGCAGCCGCAAGCCCAACGGCGGGCTGATCGCGGTGATCGTCTCGTCCGCCGTGTTGCTGCTCGGCCTGGGTTGTTTCCTGGTAGCCTCGCTGACCGGCGCGGCTGCCGGCCTCGGCAATCTGCTAGGCGGCTCGCAGCCCACGCCGCGGCCAACGGTGGTGATGACGACGGTGCCCAACTTCGTCGGCCAGCAATACCTCCAGGCGCAGGCGCTGGCGCAGCAGAATCACCTGAATGTGACCCGCGTTGACAAGGCCGACAATAGCGCCAAGGATACCGTCCTCAGCCAGGACCCGCCGGCCGGGCAGGCTGAGCCGTACAACTTCACCGTCACGCTGACCGTCAGCACCGGACCCGGCAAGGTCCAGATTCCGGATGTGACGAACATGCCGGTGGATAAGGCCGAGCAGACGCTGCAGCAGGCGGGATTCTCCAACGTGCTGCCGGTGCCGCAGGTCAGCACAGTGCAGGCTGGCTACGTCATCAAGACAGACCCGCCCGTGGGCAATTTCGTGCTGCCAACCACGCAGATCAAGATCTTCGTCAGCGAGGGCCCGCCGACCGCCACACCATCACCCAGCCCGACGGCCACCGCTACACCCGTCACGCCGACGGCCAACCCGTCGCCGGACCCGACGCTGCCCGTTCCTCAGCCCTAGCCACGCTGTGCGCCCTGCGCGCGGCCCCCATCGCTTGATAAGCTCGAGCGGCGGTAGCGCGTCTGGGTGGAGCGCGGCCAAGGCGACCGGAAGCGGCGCGGACGCACGGAATGGTATGCTGAAGGCGCGCCAGCGGCGGCGCATGCCGTCCCTTTCCCGAAGTAGTAGCTGCCCATGCCCGCTCATCCCCGTGTCTACTCTACCGAGGCGATCGTCCTGCGCCGGATGGACTTCGGCGAGGCCGACCGCATCCTGACGCTGCTCACCCCCACCTACGGCAAGCTCCGCGCGATCGCCAAGGGCGCCCGCCGCACCACCAGCCGCCTCGCCGGCCACCTCGAAGCCTTTACCCGCACGCAGTTGCTGCTTGCCACCGGGCGCGAGCTTGACATCATCACCCAGGCAGAGGCGCGCGAGCGGCTCGACGGCCTGCGCGATGGCGTCTGGTACGCCACTGCCGCCTGGTATACCGCCGAGCTGGTGGATCGCTTCCTCGAAGATCACGACCCCCACCCCCGGCTCTATGCGCTCTTTGCCCATAGACTGCGGCTGCTGGATGAGCTTGCTCGCGCCGAGACCGCCGGCGATAGCCAGGCGCGCTCGCGAGCCGGCCTGGCACTGCGCTCGTTCGAGCTGCGGCTGCTCGACGAGCTAGGCTACCGGCCCGCACTGGCAACCTGCGCTGGCTGCGATAGTCCGCTGCGTCCCGAAGAGGCTGGCTACAGCGCCGAGCTTGGCGGCGCGCTCTGCCCCGGCTGCTCGCGCTATGCCCAGCGCCGCCTCTCGCTGACCGCGCTCAAGGTGCTGCGCCTCTTGCAGACGACCGAGTGGGAGGCGCTGCCGCGGCTGCGCCTGGAGCCGGGCCTGGTGCGCGAGCTGGAGGCGACGCTGCAGAGCAGCCTGCGCCACCACCTCGACCGCGAGGTCAAGTCGGCGGCCTTCCTGCACACGCCGGGCATCGAGTGAGAGACAGCACCCCCGGCCGTCCCGGCATCATCTCGCACCGCGGCATCTCACGAGCGGTGAGCCGGCGAGGGTAGCGCCCCGCGGAGCGAACAAGCGCGCTGCCGCCGGCCGGACGCGATGATGCGTCTGCGGGGCGGGCCGCAGGTCAGTATAATCGCCACTTGACAAGCACGCGCCCCCTCAGGGACAATGCAGCCCAGATTGAGGCGGAGACGCGATGTGGCCTAGCGTGGCCGATGTGGCGGCCGGTGTGTCCAAGGGCGAGTTGTATCTCATCACGAAATAACGACTGCTCCGTGTGAGAAATGCCGAACTTGCGACGTAGTACATCGGAGAGAGTTGCGCACACCGGTCCTTTAGCGGACATCGTCGTCCATACCATCTTGCCGCAACAGATGCGGCCCAGCGCCGACGCTGGCTGATGGCAGCGCGAGGAGTGACACGGTGCACGATGACCTGCCCGACGACGCCTTGTATCAACGGGTGCTCGAGCGTGATCCGCGTGCCCTGGAAGCGCTGATGCGGCGCTACTCACGGGAGATGGTGTATTTCGCCCGACTCGTGCTCGACAACGTCGGCACAGCACAGGATGCTGAGGAGTGCGCAAGCGATCTGTTTGTAACGGTCTGGCGCGAGATTGATAGCTTCGATCCGGAGCGTGGTTCGCTGCACACCTGGCTCACCATGCGCACGAAATATCTCGCACTCGACCGCAGGCGACAGATTCAGCGCCGGCAGGGCCTAGCGGTTATGTCGCTGGATAGCGCCGAGTTCGTCGGCAGCCGAGACGGCGAGATACATGGGATGGAGCTAGGGTCGGCGCGACTGGCGGAACCGAGCATGGAACGGTTGCTTGAGCAGCGGGAGCGGCGCGAAGAGCTGCGCCAGGCGCTCGAATCGCTCTCCGCGCTCGACCTGAAGCTGGTCTACATGCGTTATTTTCAGCTGGCGGGCACCGACGAGATCTGTGATGCCACTGGCTTGTCTCGTAACGCCATTGATACGCGGCTCTGGCGTGCCCGCAAGGCGTTGCGCGAGGCGCTACAGGAGAAGACCCATGAGCAAGTTCGAGCGCTCGAGCACCCGTAGCGCTTGGACGGGCGGGCGAGCAGAACGGCGGGGGCGTGTGCCCGACGATTTCACGTCGGACGAGCGCGACTTCGCTGCCGAGCTGCACGCGCTCTTCTCGCCTGAAGCCGAAGAGCTGCCGCCGCTCTACGCGCAGACCCTGCTCGAGAACGAACGTCACGCGCCGACCGAGCGCGGTTTCGAGCAGCGGCTGTCGTATCGCGTCTTCCAGCGGCTGCATCTGCGCCGCGACCTTGGCCTGCGGCCTGCATGGGGGCTGCCCTGGGTGTCGGGACTGGGCGCGCGGCTCTCGGGACTGCGTCGCCCGCTGGTGGGGGCAATGGCGGCCGCGATGGCGCTCATGCTGCTGACGATCCTGCTGGCCACTCCCTCCTTCGCCGACGGCCTACGCATTATTCTCGGCCAGACCGGCGTCACACAGCTGCCCAGTTACCCAACCCGCGTTCAGTCGTCAGGGACACATGGAGACCCAACGCCGCAGCCCGTCACGCTGGATCCAACCATGCCGTTGGCCTGGCTCGGCCGGAGCAACAGCGACTACCTCTATAAAGGCATGCGCCTCCAGAACGCCGACTATGCGAGCGGCCCGGTGGTGGACATCCAGTATGCCGTCGCCCGCTCGACGCGGGGCAGCGGCCTGCTCGACATCCGCGAGTTCCGGATCAATCCCGCCTACAGGGCGGTCTTGCAGGTAGTGCAGACCGGCCACGCATTTCAGGTATCGGTTGGCGGCTCGCCGGCGGTGTACGTTGACGGCATCTGGATGCCGCGCGCGAGCCGCTGGCCGATGCGTATGGGCGGCGATGGCAATCCGTCGCAGTACCCGCAGTATGTCTGGGCCACGGGCCAGCGCAGCGAGCTGATCTTGGAGCGCGACGGCGTGATCCTCTGGATCGTCGGTGACCAGCGCGACGGCACGGACCAGAATGCACTGGTCCACGTGGCGGAGATGCTGCAGGATGTCAAGCCCGCGGCGCTCCAGCCATCGCGACTGGCGCTCTTGCTTGCTGGCGAAAGCCTCACCGAATCGTTCCAGGAGCCGCCGGGACACGAGGTGCTGGATTACATACCGGTCGGCGCGTCCTATGAAGCGGACAGTGGCGCGCTGGTCGCCTCGATGCCATGAGTGACTGGAAGGGGTGGACGTGTGGATGGCAGATCAGGATCGCCTGCTGGCACGATCGTGCGTGCTGCCCCGGGCAAGCCGCAGGACAGGCGGCTGTGGGAAAACGACGACTAAGACACCCCCTGGGATCAACCGACTGGTACAGAACGCTGACACGGATCAAGAGGAGGTAGGCGAGCGCGCGTAGCGGCCACGAACGTGAGGAATGCCAGACGCTGAGCTGACGATACGGCGGCGATACCCGCTGCCGTACCGGCAATCCGGCGAGCGAGCTTCTCTCGCATAGACGGAAGGCCGGGGAGGCTGTGACCGGCGAGGCCGGCGCATGCCACGCGAGTGTTAAGTGGAGTTGCCACAAAGGCAACAGCCCCGGGCGCCGGGGTGGGTCGTGGCGCAGGGCCACGAAGGGAGGTGTTGCGCTCTCGAACGACACCCGCTTACCACTGGACCGTGCTGGCGGCTCGACCACGTGATCTGCGTCTGGAGCGAAGCTGGCATGGGATTTCGTTCATCCATACTGTAGGAGAGATTGCATGCGACTGGGATTGCGACGCGTGTCGCTCGTCGGGCTGCTGGTCATCTCGGCTTTGAGCCTGATGCTGGCGGCCTGCGGATCAACTACCACGAACGGCGGCAAAGCGCCGGACAGCAAACAGGTGCTGACCCGCTACATCGTCGCCAACAAGCTGGACGTCAAGACGGTTGATCCGGCAGTGGTGACGGATTTCTACTCGTACTTCCCGATCTATCTCACCTTCCCCGGCCTGGTGACGCTCAACGACAAGCTTGAGGTGGTGCCGTGGGCCGCCGATAGCGCCCCGACCGTCAGCGCGGATGGCAAGACCTACACCTTCAAGGTGAAGTCGGGCCTGAAGTGGAGCGATGGCACCGCGATTGATGCCAACACCTTCGCGTATTCGATCAACCGCTCGGTTGACCCCTGCACGGCCTCGCCGGTAGGCCCGTACTACCTTGCGATCATCAAAGACGTCGCCACCTTCAGCGGTGAGAAGTGCGCCGACGACGGCAAGACGATCACCGGCAAGATCCAGACGCTGGTCGGCGACTCGCTGGTGGTGAGTGATCCCCAGACGCTGCAGATCACGCTGGAGTCTCCGGCGGCGTATTTCCCCGACGCGATGACCTATCCGACGTCGTTCGCGCAGCCCAAGCAGCTGATTGACCAGTTCGGGAACAAGGGCTGGACTGACCACCTGGTCGACAACGGCGGCTTCGGCGGCAACCTGTTCAAGATCACCGCGTGGGACCACAAGGGCAGCATGACCCTGACCCGCAACGATTCCTTCTGGGGCACCAAGCCGGTCCTGAAGCAGATCAACTTCAAGATCTACAAGGACGGCGACACCGAGTACGCCGACTTCCAGAGCGGTCATCTTGATGTTGGCTCGCCCCCGAACACACAGTACGCGGCGGCCAAGTCGGTCGCTGGCTTCCACGAGAACCCCAGCCTCAGCATCGGCTACCTCCAGCCCAACTGGAAGGCCGCTCCGTTCGACGATCTGGCGGCTCGCCAGGCTTTCGCCATTGCGATCGACAAAGACGCGCTCGCCAACCAGGTTGATAAGGGCACAGTGCTGCCGACCAACCATATCGTTCCGCAGGGCATGCCGGGCTACAACCCCAATCTGACGGGCCCCGACGGCACGCAGAACGTCAAGGGCGACGCGGCCAAGGCGCTGGCGCTGATCACCGACTACGCCAACCGCAAGTGTGGCGGCAAGATCGCCTCGTGCCCGCCGGTGACGCTCACCGAGAGCAACGATCCTGACATCGTGGCCTCGGGCACGGCGATCATTGACATGTGGACGAAGAACCTCGGCGGCTACCCGGTCAAGCTGACCACCACCGACTTCAGCAGCCTGCTCGACCAGGCCTACTCGCCCAATCCGCCGCAGATCTTCGGCATCGGCTGGATCACCGACTACCCGGATCCCCAGGACTGGCTCTCGCTGCAGTTCAGCGCGACGGCCTCCAACAACACTGGCGCGGTGAGCGTGCCCGAGGCCAATGACCTGATGGCCAAGGCGGACGCCAACCAGGATCCGACCAGCCGCATCCAGCAGTACCAGCAAGCGGAGCAACTCCTTGTCACCGACGTGGCCTGGGTTCCGCTCAGCCAGGGCAAGCAGATCTACATCGTCAAGCCCTACGTCCAGGGCTACAGTCTGACCTCGCTCGGCTATCCGACGCTGGACACCTGGAGCACGGTGTACGTCAACAACCACTAGTCGTGGACAGCATGCGGATCGGATCGCTCGTCGGTCTGGTCCGCATGACCACATGTGCGGGCTGCTCGTCGGCCCGCACATCCACACCAGGCGCGCACGGGGCCACAGCCAGACGCGCTTGGCGCGTAAGTGGTTGAGGCCCCGCTGTGCACTACACGCTGCGTGCTCTGCGGTAGCTGCCATGTGATATCGTTATGATCACCTCGTGGCATGCGGCCTTCGGCTGCGCATAGCGTCGTGTGGCTGGTGGGGATATGGGCATGAGATTTGCGTACCAAGGCAGTAGCGTGGCAGCCAGCACAGTGCCGAAGTAGGACGAGGGATGCCCGCGAGTGAATGCGGTGCATCTCATGTCGCTTGGCATGCGCTGAGCGCAGCGCGACGTTGCTGTTAGCGAAGTGCCGGAGACCGACGCGCCGCGGTGAGAATGGACCTCACTGGGGCGAGAATCGGATCGGGGAGTAGGGATATGAGCTCCTTCTTGTCGAGCCTGCCCGCGGTGATCGTGGTATTGGCTGTGATCGCGTTTCTGATCTTTACGGGCATGCGGGTTGGGGTGCGCTTCCTGATCCGGAGGCTGGCGGGCCTGGTCTTCGTGCTGATAGGCGTCACCTTCATCACCTTCATCATGGGCTACTTCGCTCCAGGCGACGCAGTGCTGACGCAGCTTGGCCAGCGTTATACCCCAGAGAGAGCCGCCGCGCTGCGACATGTGCTCGGCCTGGATCTTCCCTGGTATCAGCAGTATTTCCACTTTGTAGTTCAGCTCTTGCACTTGAGTCTCGGCAATTCCTATGTAGACAACCAGCCTGCGGTCCTCACCGTCCTCAGCCGGGATCTACCCGCATCCATGCAGCTTGGCATGACGGGTATCGTGTTGGCGGTGGTGGTTGGCGTGCCGCTGGGTTTGTTGGCGGCCGTGCGCACCAATACGCGCTATGACACGACGGCGCAAGTGCTGGGTCTCATCCTCTACGCTGTGCCATCATTTGTGATCATCCCGTTCTTCCAGATCCTGATGATCAAGCTCTATCAGGCTGGCCTGCCTTCCCTGCCGGTTTCGGGCTGGGGTTCACTCGATACGGAAATCGCCCCTATCACCATCTTCGGCCTGGGGGCTTTTGCCTACTACCTGCGCATCACGCGAGCGAGCATGCTGGAGGTGCTCAACCAGGATTACGTGCGCACCGCGCGCGCGAAAGGCCTGCCAGAGCGCGTTGTGCTCTGGCGCCACGCCTTCCGGAACGCGATGATTCCGCTGGTCACTGCAATCGGCCCCGCGCTGGCGTTCGCGGTCTCTGGCGTATTCGTCGTAGAGCTGCTCTTCAACATCCCTGGCATCGGCACCGACGCCCTGACGGCAGTGGTGGAGCGCGACTTTCCGGTTGTGCAGGGGGCGGTGATCATCCTTGCGCTGGCGGTGGTCTTCCTCAACCTCGTCACCGACGTCGTCTACGGCCTCATTGATCCTCGTATCAAGACGCAATAGGCGCCCATAGCACGGCCCCCCACGGGGGCCGTGCTCGTACGTATAGGCTGGCGAATCGCACGGCCACTCGGTCAGCAAGAAGTGAGGTAAGCACGATGCGTATAGAGGATAGCGCCCAGTCCCCCAACCCACGGCAGATGGAATCACTCGACACCGTCGGCGCGATTGGCGAGATGCCTCCCAGCAGCGCGACAATCAAGGATCTGGGACCGGCTTCCGACACGCCGACGCAACTGAACCAGAGCGAGCTCGACCGCCGCGCTATGATTCAGGATGAAGAGCCGTCGCTCTCGCCATTTCGTCTCTCGATGCGGCGGCTGCGTCGTAACAAGCGTGCGATGATCTCGCTGGGCATCGTCCTGTTCATGATCATCGGCAGTTTTGTCTTCCCGCCGATCTATCTGCACCTGGGGCCGACCATCAGCGGCGGGCCGGCCGGGCTGGATAAGGTTTCACCCTCGCAGTACCACAACTACACCAATCAGCAGCTGCTCTACATTGATTCCCCCGGCTCGGCGGCCTATCCGCTGGGCGCCGATGGTCTGGGGCGCGATATCCTGGCACGCTTGATGGCCGGCATCAACGTCTCGATTGAGGTCGCCTTCCTGGTGGCAATCTTCGACGTGGGGCTGGGCCTGCTGGTTGGCACACTGGCCGGCTTCTTCGGCGGCTGGATGGACACGTTCCTCGCGCGCTTCACCGACATCATGTTTGCCTTCCCTGGCCTGCTCTTCGCCATCCTGGCAGCCGCTACGCTGGGTGCTGCATTCTCCGACAAATTCGGCCCGCCTGGGCGCCTGATCCTGGTCAGCCTGGCCATCGGCATTACCATTTGGCCGCAGATGGCGCGCTATGTCCGCGGCTACACGCTGCAGCTCAAGGAGCAGCAGTTCGTCGAAGCGGCGCGCACCGTCGGTACGGCCAATCACAGCATCATCCTCCGGCACATTGTGCCCAATCTGTTCAGCATCGTCGTCGCGGCGGTCACGCTTGATATCGTGGGCGTCATCATCGGCGAGGCCACCATCTCGCTGCTCGGCCTCGGCGTTCAACCGCCTGGCTCGAGCCTGGGCCTGATGATCTATGACGGCAGCCGCAAGATCACCTCGGCGCCGACGGAGGTGCTCTGGCCGACGCTGACCCTGGCGATTCTGGTCATCGCGTTCGCCTTCCTGGGCGATGGCATCAACGACGCCTTCAACCCACGGAGCAAAGACTAGACGATAGACGATCTGCGGCGGTCTCGCTCCTCACGGAGGGCACGGCCGATGGCCGCGAGGCCTGCGCGGTGGCGGATGTGGTAGCCGTCGCAGCGTGCCGATGGACCGCACCTACGGTCCACGACAGTATCCATTACACCATCGAGGTTTGAATGGCAGAGAAACTGCTTGATGTACAGAACCTGCGCACGCACTTCTTCACGCGCTCGGGTGTGGTGAAGGCGGTCGAAGACGTCTCGTTCTCGCTCGAAGAGGGCGAGACACTGGGCGTGGTAGGCGAGAGCGGCTGCGGCAAGAGTGTCACCGCGCTCTCGGTGATGCGGCTGGTTGACCAGCCTGGCAAGATTGTCGGCGGCAGCATCCTCTTTCGCGGCCAGGATGTCCTGGAGATGGACCAGGGCGAGCTGCACGATCTGCGCGGCGGCAAGATCTCGATGATCTTCCAGGATCCGATGACCTCCCTCAACCCCGTGCTGACCATCGGCTTCCAGATTGCCGAAGCCGTCAAGGCGCACTTAAAGCTGGATGAGAAGGCCGCCTGGAACCGCGCAGCGGAGATGCTCGATCGTGTGCGCATTCCGGAGGCGCGGCGCCGTCTGGATCACTACCCGCATGAGTTTAGCGGCGGCATGCGCCAGCGCGTGATGATCGCCATCGCGCTCTCGTGCAATCCGCAGATTCTGGTCGCCGACGAGCCGACCACGGCGCTGGATGTGACGATCCAGGCGCAGGTGCTGGAGCTGATGAAGGGGCTCGCGCAGGAGTTCCGCACGGCTACGATGCTCATCACTCATGACCTGGGCGTCGTGGCGGGCACCTGCGACCGCGTCAACGTCATGTACGCTGGACGCGTCGTCGAGAGCGCGCCCACCCGCACGATCTTCAAGACACCCGCCCATCCGTATACCCAGGCGCTGCTGCAAGCCATTCCACGACCCGATAGCTTGCCGGGCGCACGGCTAGCCGCGATTGGCGGCCAGCCGCCTAACCTGATTGATCTGCCGCCAGGTTGCCCGTTCGCCCCGCGTTGCCGCAAGGCCCAGCCGCGCTGCCGGCAAGAGCTGCCGCCGCTGGAGACCAAAGGGCCCGACCAGAAGGCCGCCTGCTTCTATCCGTATTAGCCGGCACGTGACCTGCCGGCCTGTGCCGGCGACGAGACGATGAGGGAGATCGCCTGTGGCAGCCGAAGCCATTGATCAGCTTGCGCAGTTGGGCGTGTCAAATGACACGCTGGTGGATGTGCGCGACGTGAAAGTCTACTTCCCTATCCGCGGCGGCTTGCTCGGCCGCACGGTGGCGAACGTGAAAGCCGTTGACGGAGTAGACTTGCAGATCAAGCGCGGTGAGGTGCTGGGCCTGGTAGGCGAAAGCGGCTGTGGCAAGTCCACTCTTGGGCGCGCCATCCTGCAACTGATTAAGCCGACCGCTGGCCACGTCTTTTTCGAGGGCCAAGACTTGACCCGCATATCGCCGAACGCGCTCCGGCAGCGCCGCGCGGACATGCAGATGATCTTCCAGGATCCATTCAGCTCGCTGGACCCGCGATTCACCGTCGGCAGGATCATCTCCGAGCCGCTGCAGAATTACAGTCGCGGCAACAGCGCCGAGCGCGATCACCGAATGCGGCAGCTGATGGAGGTGGTGGGGCTGAACCCCAAGTGGATGCAGCGCTACCCCCATGAGTTCAGCGGCGGTCAGCGCCAGCGCATCGGGATCGCCCGCGCGTTGGCGCTCAACCCCAAGTTTATCGTCGCCGACGAGCCCATCTCGGCGCTGGACGTCTCGATTCAAGCCCAGGTACTCAATCTGCTGGCCGATCTGCGCGAGCAATTCAGCCTGACGTATCTGTTCATCGCCCACAATCTCTCGGCGATCAAGCATGTCAGCACGCGTGTCGCCGTAATGTACCTCGGCCACATCGTCGAGCTGGGCAGTAGCGACGCCATCTACCAGAACCCCCAGCATCCGTACACCATCGCCTTGCTCTCGGCCAGCCCGGTGCCCGATCCCGATGTGGAGCTGACGCGCAGGCGCATCATCCTCACGGGCGATGTGCCCAGCCCAGTCAATCCACCCACCGGCTGCCCGTTCCACCCACGCTGCTGGAAGGCACAGCCGATCTGCCGCGAGGTACGCCCGCCGCTGGAGCTCAAGGCCACGGGCCAGCTTGCCGCCTGCCACTTCCCTGGCGCGTAGTCCAGGGGAGTCGGCCCCAAGAACGTACGACCAGGCGCATCTGGGGGAGGTCGCATCTACGCAACTCTGCCAGCTTTACGTCGCATGCCGTGGTCTGATACAATGACTCCTGCGGACGGTGGCGTTCTCACAGACGGCGAGATGCGGCCGGCTCCGCGGCACTGACCGTGCAGTAGAGAGATGGCACGCCGGCGGGTACGGATTCGCCGGCAGAGACGCGCGACCCTGTAGACGCCAACGCCCGGCAACGTGGCCGGAGCGCGGCGCGAGCCTCGATGGGGAGGTACGTATGAAGTTGCGTGGATTGCGCCAGGCCAGGCAGCGCAGTGGCCTAAGCATCAGCCAACTGGCCGAGTTAACGGGCTTGCGCCGCGATACGATCACTCATCTGGAGCATGGCAAGGAAGAGCCACAGCCCTACGCGGTGCGGCGCCTAGCCGCCGCACTGGACGCGGCACCCGCCGAACTGGCGGGTGGGAGCGCGTTTGAGTCGCCCACAGGCGTCCCATCTGGCCTGCTCCATGGGCCGGTCCCTGCGGCAGGCTGAGGCCCGGCGGCAACCCACCAATTCCACTGTGCGTTCGCGCCTCCGCTGCGTACCGCCGCCGCGTCCGTCACGCACTTGCCACCGCGCGCCGGTGTCTTCACCTGTCGTCTGGTGGCGGGGCGGCGCTGGCGATGCTGGGCAGTGAAGGGAGCGAGGGCTGCGACGGGGACGGGCTGAACGGCTGTGCGACCGGCACCGACGGCTGGGTGGCCGAAGGCAAGGGCTGCGTGACCGATGGGGCGGCCAAGGGCTGCGTGAGTGGTCCTGACGCCAAAGAGGCAGCGCCAAAGGCGGGTGTGGTGGGCGGCATGCCGGGACCGGGGTGGACATAGGCCGCGCGAGCGCCGAGAAGGCCGATCGCGCCGCTGCCACCTGGAGGCACCGCCTGAGGCTGCGGCTGCCAGCCGACCGGAGAATCTTCGATGCCCTCGGCCAACCGGAAGAGCGCGATGGTATGCAGCAGCGAGCCGGCCAGCTCCGCCAACTGATCTGACGCACCGAGGGCGGCCGTCATGCCATCACGTGCCTGCGCGGTGATCTGGGCAATGCTAGCCATCGTTTGCGCGATCTTGGCCGCCGCCTCAGCCTCGGCGGCAGCCGTTTGGCACGTTTCTTCCACGGCCGCGCCGACGCGCCGGATGACGCTGTCTACCGCTTCGAGCGCGGCGCCCGCCTGCGTGGCCAGCTCCGATTGCAGAACGATCTGCTGCATGCTGTGCTCGGTCGTTACCACCACCCCATTGGTCTCGCTCTGGATCGCCTTCACGCGCGCCTGAATGCTCTTCGCGGCGTCGGCGCTGCTGGCCGCCAGATTGCGGATCTCCTGGGCCACCACCGCGAAGCCTCGGCCTTGCTCGCCAGCGCGAGTGGCCTCGATGGTAGCGTTGAGGGCGAGGATGTTGGTCTGACTGCTGAAGTCCGAGATGATCTGGACGATCTCGCCGATATCCTGCGCACTCTCGCCCAAACGCTTCATCTTCTTGACACTCTGGATCGCCAGCTCGCGGACGGCGGTCATGCCTTCGGCGGCTGCCGCCGCTGCTTCGCGCCCAGCCTCAGTAATGTCGCCAGCCTCCGCGGCAACGCCACTGCCCTCCCGCACGATGCCGGCGATCCTCTCCAGGCTCTGCGCCATTTGGCCCACCGCCGCGGATACCTCGAGCATCTGCTGGGCGTGCTGGCTGGCGCTCTCAGCGCCGTTGGCAGCAGCGGCGCGTATCTCGGAGGCGCTCCGCTCGACAACTCCAGCCGTCGCACTTGCGTTGCCGAGCAAGTCGTCGAGCCGCCGGGCCAGCGCGTTGAGTGACTCGGCCATCGTGCTGAGCGAGCGGTCGCCCAGCGTAACCTGTACCCCAGGCTCGCCGCGACGCACGGCATCCAGTCCGTCCAGCAGCATGCGCAGCTGGTCGTCCAGATCCAGCCGATCCGCTTCATACGTGTGGAAGAGCAACGCGGCGTCGAGGGCAGGCGCAGCCTGATCGGTGTACAGCTCGATCATCTCGACGGTTTCTTTTGAGGGCACTCTGCCATCGTCAGGCTGATCAAGCGAAAGGATGCCGAGCAGACGCCCATCGCGTGGACTGTGCATCGGGATCAGAAAGAAGTCATCGGGGTGCCAGGCGTCCGTGGGACGTTGCGAGGCCGATGGCAGCGGACCGTAGAGGCTCACGCTCGGGACGCCGTCCAGCAGGTACTTGTATTCGTGGCTGATGAAATAGGAATGGCTAAAGCAGAATTGATCGCGCATCGCCGCCTGTAGGCGAGCGAGCGAGAGCGGTCGCTCGGTGAGCTGCTGGCGCTCGACATCAGAGAGGCCAGAGGCCGCGACCGCGTCGAGGTACTCGCCACCAGGCCCTGGGACGTTGAGCACGGCCGCTCGAAAGCCAAGAGCCGCTGTGATGCCGCCAACGATTCTCGCGTAGAGCTGATCCAGGTCGAGCTCAGCGCGCAGCTCCGCGCCCAGGCGGGCGATGTCGCGCAACTGGCGAATTCGGCGTTCTGTGTCGCGGTCGCCTCCCCGGCGCTGCATCCAGTTGCCAATCATGCCGTTCCCCTCCGCCTCAGTGCTGCCGCAATGCCGCTCCCGCTCGCTGCGTGGGGTCGTCGTGTCGGGGACTGGCCCAGGATAGCACAGGGAGCTTCCCCTCGGCAATCCTACTGACACTGTTAGCGCCTGGCGTGCTCGGCGCGTTACGATGTTGCCGTGTAGATTGCAGCAAAGGAGAATTGCATGGCAGCCAAACAGTACAGCTCACCCCCACCGATGGTGATTGACCCCCACAAGCAGTATTCTGCCACCTTCCACACCGCCAAAGGCGACTTCATCGCACAGCTCTTCGCCGAGCAGGCGCCCGTCACCGTCAATAACTTCGTCTTCCTGGCTCGCGAGGGCTTCTACAACGGCACTACCTTCCACCGCGTCATCTCGGGCTTCATGGCCCAGGGTGGCGATCCTACCGGCACCGGCACGGGTGGCCCCGGCTACCAATTCAAGGACGAGTCCGGCGCACTCGCCGGCAAACATGATAGCGCCGGCATCCTCTCAATGGCCAACGCCGGCCCCAACACCAACGGCTCGCAATTCTTCATCACCTTCGGCCCGACGCCCCATCTCAACGGGAAACACGGCGTCTTTGGCAAGGTCGTCAGCGGCATGGAGGTCGTCAACAGCCTCCGCACACGCGACCCGGGCCGCGACCGCCAGCCCGGTGATGCGATCACCAGCATAGACATCACCGAGCGATAGCCCTTGGCCACGCCGTCCGCTTCATCCCCGACCTTCGCCGTGATCGCCGATCTGCACGGCAATCTCGCCGCGCTCAACGCGGTGCTGGCCGATCTGGAGCGCGTGCGGCCCGATCGCGTCGTCGTCGCCGGCGACTTCGTCAATCGTGGGCCACAGAGCCGCGCCGTGCTGGAGCGCATCGCACCGCTCGGCTTCCCGGCCATCAGCGGCAACCATGATACGTGGCTGGTGGCGCTGGCGGCCGGGCTGGGCCTGCCAGAGGGCTGGGAGACGCCCTGGTGGACGCCGGTGCGCCGGGCCGTGAACGAGCTGACACCGGAGTGGGTGGAGTGGCTCGACGCGCTGCCATCCACGCTCAGCCTCGAGCTGCCCGGCGCCGGCCCGGTGCGTATCGTCCACGGCAGCCCGCGGCACTCGCGCGAGGGGATGGGGCGATTGCGGGCCGACGCGGAGGTCGCAGAATCGCTGGCGGGCGTCTCTGAGCCGACGGTGATCGGCGCGCACATCCACTATCCATTTGAGCGCGTTGTGGGGGGCACGCATGTGGTGGTGGTGGGTGCGGTGGGCGTGCCCTTCAACGGCGATGTGAACGCGCAGTACGGGCTATTTCATTGGCAGGCAGACGCGGGCGCCTGGCGCTTCGAGCATCGCTCGGTGCCATACGACCACGATCTGGTGTATGCCGCGTGGGGCGAGGGCGGCTATCTGGAAGACGGCAGCCTCTCCGCCGAGCTGATGATGCGCGAGCATCGTGAGGCCCGCACGTGGTACGTGCCGTTCTGGGAGTGGGCGATGGCTCACGGTCGCCCGCTCACGCGCGGGACATTCGAGGAGTTTGAGGCCGAGCGCCCGCCGTTCGTGCCGCCGCCGATGCGCGCGGCCTAGTGGTCTTCCTTCTGGCTCGCCTCGCGGGTGGCCTCGGCGTAGTTGGCCGAGTAGCGCGCGTCGTAGGGAGCGGTGTGCTGGTCAACCGGATGGGCGCCGTAGATCAAGCTGGCCACGTGCTCGCCGCTCAGCCGCGCGGCCCCCGTTGCGCGGCCCTGCGCCACAATCAGCTGGTCGCGCATAGC
Organism: Ktedonobacterales bacterium; assembly: GCA_035763125.1. Classification (GTDB taxonomy): domain Bacteria; phylum Chloroflexota; class Ktedonobacteria; order Ktedonobacterales; family JADMIN01; genus SMAG-U1939. The sequence continues at coordinate 6,691 of DASUBU010000260.1, read as the reverse complement.
GCCGGGGATGAACTGCCGGTGGGCGTCGGTCCGCAGCGGCAGCGGATGCTCGCGGGCGGTTTCGCTGGCTTCGACGGCCTCCAGGCCCCCGAGCTCGCCTGACGACTTGCCGAGGCGATTCGCCGCGCTCACCTGCTCGGCAATTGTGGGACTATCCTGATCTTCCATTGCGTTCGCTCCTGCTGTATGGTTTCTCTGAGACAGATTGTATCGCGCCACGAGATAGGACGCGGAGTGCTGGTCAGGCGCTGAATCTGCCGCAGGTTCGCTTCTGGTCGGCGATCCGCTGCTGGCGATTGTAGCATACGGCTCGTTCGCGTCCCAAGGCGAGCGAGCGCATGGGAATTGGTGTGTCTCACGCGGCACGGGCTTATGGTACAATGGCGCGGAACGAGGCATTCGCCAGGCACCTGGACGGCGATGACGATGGCAGCGCGCTCGCTGGGCGGCTGGCAGCCGCGGCGGGAGCCACGAGCAATGAGCGACGAGGAGTAGGCATGAGCCGCTACAGCGCAATCACCGGGTGGGGCATGCGGGTGCCCGAGCGGGTGCTGACCAATGCCGATCTGGAGCGCATGGTCGAGACCTCTGACGAGTGGATCACCTCGCGCACCGGCATCAAGGAGCGTCATATCGCCGGACCTGGCGAGACGGCCTCCACACTCGCCATTCCGGCTGCGCAGGCGGCACTCGAGCGCGCGGGCATCAGCGGCGCTGACCTCGACCTGATCATCGTCGCCACCGTCTGCGCCGACTATCCCTTCCCTTCCACCGCCAACCTCGTGCAGCATGCCGTGGGCGCGCAGTGTGCCGCCTTCGACATCCAGGCGGCGTGCAGTGGCTTCCTCTATGGCCTCTCGACGGCGCACCAGTTCGTCGCCAATGGCGCGGCCAAGCACGCGCTGGTGATCGGCGTGGAGGTGCTCTCGCGTGTGATGGACTATACCGACCGCTCGACCTGCGTGCTCTTTGGCGACGGTGCCGGCGCGGTGGTGCTGAGCGCGAGCGACGAGCCGGGCGGCGTGCTGGGCTTCACGATGGGCAGCGACGGCGCGAAGCCGGAGCTGCTCTGGATACCGACCGGCGGCTCGGCGGAGCCGATCACCGAGCAGGTGCTGCGCGAGCGGCGCAATTTCGTGCAGATGCAGGGCAACGATGTCTTCAAGTTCGCCACGCGCATCATGGGCACGGCGATGGAGGAGGCGCTGGCGCACGCGGGGATGACTGCTGCCGAGATGGATCTCTTCATCCCGCACCAGGCCAACCTGCGCATCATCGAGTCGGCCTCCAAGCGGCTGGGGCTGCCGTCCGAGAAGGTCTTTGTCAACATCGAGAAGTACGGCAACACCTCGGCGGCGGCGATCCCCATCGCGCTGTGCGAGGCGATCGAGCAGGGCCGCGTCTACCCCGGCGCGCACCTGGGGATGGTGGCCTTCGGCGCCGGGCTGACGTGGGCCGCGGCGGTCGTGAGATGGACCGCGCCAGTGCCGGTGCGCAAGCAGGAAGGCGCCGCCGAGACGGGCACGGCGAACGCGCGCGAGCACGCCGAGATCCGATAGGCGCTCAGATGCTCCTGAAAGCTGGTGCGGAAGTATGATTGTCGTGCGGCGCCTGGACGCGGAGGAACTGGGTCGCGTCCAGGAGATAGACGTGTCAGAGCGCGGTGAGATCGTCTACTACTACCGCGCTGGCGTCTTGCAGGCCGAGCCAGAGTCGTGGCAGCGCAAGCCACGCACATCCGCTGCCTGGGCGCCGCAGGTCGAGGACTGGCAGGCGACGCTGACAGAGGGAGGCGCGGCAATCGGCGCGTTCGACGGCGAGCGCCTGGTGGGCATAGCCGTCCTGCGGGACCGGCTGCGGCTGCAGCCGAGCACGGCACAGCTCTCCGCGCTCTTCGTCAGCGCGAGCCACCGGCGGCAGGGTGTGGCCGCGTGCCTCGTGAACGAGATTGTGCGCCTGGCGCACGCGACCGGCGCCCACACACTCTACGTCTCGGCCACGCCCTCCGTCTCGGCGGTGGGATTCTACCTGAGCCAGGGCTTCGCGCTGGCCGCCCAGGTAGACCCAGACCTCTTTGCACTGGAGCCGGAGGACATCCACCTCACGCGCCCGCTGACCAGACTGCCCGGCGAGGCCTGATATCATCGGGCGCGGCTCTGTAGTGGCAGTGGAGTGTGTCCCGCTCGACCCTTCTCGTATGTCGGAATGATCTCACCCGCCCAGCGGCTAAGGTGCAGCCACTATTGCCTCCGTTGCTGGCAGCGCGCTCCTCGGCATACTCCCGTCTGCTGCCTCGGCTGCTGTGCGCTCGGCGTTGCGCTTGATGGTGCGCAGCATCAGGCGCGCGACGATGAAGTCCGCCGGGGGCATCAGGGCGCGAGCCAGCGTGCGGTAGAGGGCCGGCCCGCCGCTCATCCGCGAGCGCAGAATCAGTCGCGTCCGGTCAGGCGTTGGCGCGGAGGGGCGCAGCACGAACGTCCAGCTTAGCTCGGCGTGGATGCCGAACCGGGGATTGTCGCGCAGCGCCCGCGGCAGCCACACCGTGCCGTGCGTGGTGGAGTAGAGCGCGAGCGTGCGCTCAGACTCAAGCTCAACGACCGTGAAGTAGGCTGTGCCCGGCGGGCCGTCGGGGATGACGTCTCCCACTGTCAGGCGCTGCAGGTGTGGGAGTATGCGCTCCTCGCGCGCCATTTTGACATGGAAGATGTAGCGGTCAACCAGCCGGTACCACCAGCTATTCGTATACCACCCAGCGCGGCCGTAGCCCATCTGCACGAGCCACGGCCATACAGCAGCGGCGGGCGCATGGATCGTGACCGCGTGCGTTGTCTCCAGCATTGAATGAGGCACCGTCTCGTCCCCCGGCAGCGCCGCCCGCACCTCGTCTCCGCTGGCGCCCCACCGCCGCCCGAGGCGCTCCAGCCAGAGGACGGCTCCGGCGGTCACGGCGAATGTGCCGAGCATCCCAAGAGCGAAACGCTTCTTCATAGCGATCCTCTCCTTTGCGCGTGGCGCGCTCAAACGGCGCGGCCCCAGCGGCCCTCGGCTGGGATCGCCAGCAAGAGCAGTGCCGCAGCACCCATCATGACGACGCCAAAGATGAACATCGCCGGCTGCATCCACGAGACGTAGCCGATCAACGCCAGCTCGCCGACGATCCAGCCCAGCATCACCGCGCCAGCCGCAGCCGTGGCCAGCGCGCCAACCTCGCGTTGTGCCAGCGCCGTTACGGCCGACGCCACCAGCGCGCTGCCGCCCACGACGATACCCAGAATCAGAGCGGGCACCGTATAGTCGCTGAATGGCGTGCCGAGCAGCCACTCGGTCGGGAACTGGATGCCGCCGCCAAGCAGCCCGACGCAGCCCGCCACTGCGAGCACACCCGCCACTGCGTCTATCGTCACCGTACTGATGCGTGCCAATCGCTCGCTCACATGCCTACCCTCCCCTCATCCGGTCTGGGGCCTTCCGCATACAGCAGACTCCGCTCGACTCACATTGACCTCACGCGATGACACTGCGACGACAGCATCTGGTCACGCCGCCCATCACGCTTGCTTGCCCTTGCCACCGCGGCATTGCCGCCGTGAGCAGCTCGTGACACAAGACGTGCCCACGCGATGTGCATGTGATGTGCGCGGGCGATACTGCACCTGCCCGGCGAGAACCAGCTATCGCGGCGGGTTGGGCTCGGCGAGGCGCAATCCGTCTTCAAGGAGACTTCCATGGGAATCGGTGCGTGGCTGCTCTTGTTGGTGATCTCGGCAGCGCTGGCGACGGCGGCGCAGTATCTCTTCTTCCGCAACGCTCGCGGGCCGCACGACTTCGATTGGGTGTACATCGCCGCCGGGGCGCTGCTGGGCGGCTTCACCGCCAGCGTGTGGTATCCCGTCGGCCCAACCTTCGACGGACTGTACGTGCTGCCGGCGATCGCCGGTGCTATCGTGTTGGGCGCGGCAGCCGGCGCGATCTATCGCTTCTTCATCCGCCCGCGCCAAACGGCGCGGTAGGTAGCGGGTAAGACGCTGAGCGAGGCCGCCCTTGTGCTAGCGCCTCGTCTTGCCTGGTGTTGCCCTGGCTCCCACCTCATCTCTTAGCTGTCATCCTGGGAGCAGTGCGCAGGAATTCGGACGCTCACTGCCTACAATCGGATCTCACGCCGGCATCCGGTGAAGCGCCTGCTCGCGGTCGCGCTCGCGTAAGAGCCAGATGAGCGCGAGCTCCTTTGCTCTGTGATAGGCGCAGCCAGCCGCTCCTCGCCGTTGCCCGTCCGTGGCCGCGCCTACTCCAGTGTCTTGGCGAACGCCTCGAAGGCGCGCTTTTGCTCGTCGGTCAGCTTCGTCGGCAGATGCACGGCGACCTCGGCGTAGAGGCTGCCGCGCTGCTCGCCGCGCAGCGCAGGCATGCCCTTATCGCGCAGCCGGAAGACGCGGCCGTTCTGCGTGCCGACGGGAATCTTGAGCATCACGCGCTTGCCGTTGGGCAGCGGTACAGCAACCTCGCCGCCCAGCATGCACGTCACCAGCGGCGTCTCGACCCGTGTGCGCAGATCCAGTCCGTTGCGTTCGAAGTGCCGGTCCGGGAGTACCTGGATGCGCAGCAACAGATCGCCGTTGCCCGCCGGCCCTGGCTCGCCTTGGCCTGCCAGGCGGATCACTTGGCCGTCCGCCACGCCCGCGGGAATCTTGACCTCCAGCCGGCGCGGGCCTGAGGGCGTGGTGAACTGGATCACCTCTGTTGCGCCAGTATAGGCCGCTGAGAGCGGCACCTGCATCGTCGCCTCGACATCCTGTCCGCGCGCTGGCGCACCCGTCGCCCGTCGCCGCCCACGCTGCGCCGCCTCCGCCGTCTCGGCGTAGCCCATGTTGCCGAAGAGCGACTCGAAGAAATCGGAGAACGGCGCCGATGTGCCAAACATCTCCTCCAGGTGCTCCGGCGAGACCGAGTGATACTGGTAGGTGCCCGCAGTCGGCCCCGTGCTGTACGCCCCGAACGGAGCGCCGCCGAAGGGACCCGCGCCGGCGCTGGAGCCCGCGCCCCTGCCGCGGGCCTGACGCGCGCGCTGATAGGCCTCGTAGTTACGCCAGTCCGCGCCCACCTCATCGTACTTGCGGCGCTTCTCAGGGTCGGAGAGCACCTCGTAGGCCTCGTTGATCTCTTTGAACTTCGCCTCGGCCTCGGGGCTCTTGCTTACGTCGGGATGATATTTGCGCGCCAGCTTGCGGAATGCCTTGCGAATCTCGTCTTCGCTGGCGGTCTTGGGCACACCCAGCACGGCATAGTAGTCCTTATATTCGACGGCCATGTATTCCTCCCCACAAGCGCGGCCACAGATCAGTTGACAGCGGTGTATCTAGCGGACGCTGGCATGGGGCCTGTGCGCCGCCCACCCGCTCCTTTCCGCACCCCGCGTGCCGCTCTCGTGCCAGACGACCTCTTGGACACCGGGGCATCGCAGCGCATGCTATGCTACACCTGTCCAACGGAGTACGTGCAGGCGTGCCTCACTCGCGGTCGCCGCTCTGCCGTGGCGATAGCAGTGCACGAGAATCGCAGGTGTTTATCATGCTCACGACGCGCTTCACCAATCTGGTCGGCTGCACAGTCCCGATCCAGCAGGCCGGCATGGGCCGGTTTGCCAGGCCAGAGCTCGCGGCCGCGGTCGCCAATGCGGGCGGGCTTGGACTCATCTCCATCGCGGAGAATCCTGATCCATCTTGGATCGCCAAGGTGCTCGAGGAGACCCGGCAGCTCACCGATGGGGCAATCGGGGCGAACGTCCTAGGCCCTGATCCGCACGATGAGACAGACCGCCAGTGTATCCTCGCAGCATCGTCCCGCGTCCGGGTGGTGGACTGCTTCTGGGCCGATCCCGATCCGGCGATCGTCGAGATCGTCCACGCCGGAGGCGCGCTGGCAAGCTGGCAAGTCGGCTCACTTGAGGAAGCAGTGGCCGCGGAACGAGCCGGCTGCGACTTCATCATCGCACAGGGCGTCGAGGCAGGCGGCCATGTGCGCGGGCGTGTCGGTCTGCTGGCGCTGCTCGATCAGGTGCTAGCCGCGGTCGAGATCCCGGTCCTGGCGGCCGGAGGCATCGGTAGTGGGCGCGCAATGGCCGCCGCACTGGCCGCCGGAGCGGCTGGGGTGCGGGTCGGCACGCGGTTTGTCGCCGCCCAAGAGGCGCATGCGCATCCGCTGTACGTCCAGGCTTTGATCGCCGCCAAGCCGGAGGATACGATTTACACGGAGGCATTCGGCTACGGCTGGGAGCACGCGCCGCACCGCGTCCTGCGCTCCTCTATAGAGGCGGCCGAGGCCTTCCAGGGTGAGATCGTCGGCCGGCGCTTCGATCCTGACGATAATGTATGGGTAGAGAAGCACCGCTTCCAGCCGGTTTCGGTCACGGACGAGTATACCGGCGCTATCGAGGCGATGCCGTTCTTCGCCGGTGAGTCGGTGAGCGGAGTGAAGCGCGTGCAGCCGGCCGGCGAGATCGTACGCGAGCTGGCTGATGATGCGGAGCGGCTGCTGCGCCGTTGGGCGTGAGAGCCGTTCGCTCAGACCTCGCCTCCTATCCCCCTCTCCTAGTTCGTAGGAGAGGGGGTGACGCGACAGCGCCGGGGAGAGGTTCGTGCTGTGCCGCGCTCTAGACCTCGCGGTACTCGCCCTCGATCGTCTCGTCTCTCGGTGG